>JANMDL010000177.1:0-14382 GCA_031376295.1 Chitinophagales bacterium | reverse complement strand
TGATATTGAAGCTGTTGAGTTTTTCAACCGGCACTTTATTAATGGGCACCTGGTATTCGGCTGCCATTTTCTTTAGCTCCTCCACTATCTCACCATTGCGGGTGGTTTGCAGGTAAATACGCTCTAATTGCTTGCCCGATTGCATGGCTTCCATCACTTCCTTAAAACCGATCATTAAGGAACTCTTTTTGGGCCTGTGCTGCTGCTGACGAAAATTTTTCAATAAAATGATTTGTAATGCAAAGTTACTGGTTTCACAGGGTAAAATATGAGATTAGCTATATTTCAAGTTACCTGAAAAATATGGCTTCAAAACTGCGCAATAACTAACAGGTTGAATCTTATCCCCGTTGGTTAAAAACCAGACGGGGTCATTCAGAGCCTGAAAGGCTTTGGTACGCCGCCGCCTGCGTCTTTGACCAGCGGCTAAATTATCTATCACCCCTTCGGGGTTTTGCTCATTCTTTTTTGTGTGGCTACAATATTGCCATCCCTTCGGGATTAATCATTTGCCTGACTTAGCGATAGTAAGAAAGCAGCAACTAACAGCAGATATTTAATCCCACCAACAAAAAAGCCCGGTCAAATCTGACCGGGCTTTATATCTGTACAAAAATGCTTATTTCAATCCAAATGCCTTCTTCACTTCCTTCACAGCATCTAATTTTTCCCAGGTAAACAGTTCCACTTTTTTCTTCATGCTCTTGCCATCGGGAGAAGTGAATGTTTTTTCCACTACTTCATTTTTGCGGCCCATGTGCCCGTATGCAGCAGTTTCGCTGTACATGGGGTTGCGCAGTTTAAGGCGCTGCTCAATAAAGTAAGGGCGCATATCAAAGCAGGACATTTTCATGATCTTGTCTGCAATCTGGCCATCTGTCATATCAACCTTAGCAGTACCATAAGTAACCACGTTAATGCTGGTAGGCTGTGCCACACCAATGGCATAACTTACCTGTACCAGTACCTCATCACACAAACCGGCGGCCACTAAGTTTTTTGCTATATGGCGGGTAGCATAAGCAGCAGAACGGTCTACCTTGCTGGGGTCTTTACCACTAAAAGCACCACCACCATGAGCGCCCTTGCCACCGTAGGTATCCACAATAATTTTACGGCCGGTTAAGCCGGTATCACCATGCGGCCCACCAATTACAAACTTACCGGTGGGGTTAATATGGTATTTAATTTTATTGTTGAAAAGGTGACCGTATTTTGGATATTTTGCTTTTACCCTTGGCACCAGTATGTTGATGATGTCTTTTTTGATCTTTGCCAGCATCTTTTCATCAGCACCAAAATCGTCGTGCTGGGTAGAAACCACTATCGCATCAATGCGCACCGGGCGGTTATTGTCATCATATTCCAAAGTTACCTGGCTCTTGGCATCGGGGCGGAGGTATTTAATTTCTTTATTCTCCCTGCGCAATGCAGCCAGCTCAATCAGTAATTTGTGTGCCAGGTCGAGTGCCAGCGGCATATAATCGTCAGTTTCGTTGGTGGCATAGCCAAACATCATGCCCTGGTCACCAGCGCCCTGCTCTTCTTTTTTCTTTTTATCAACCCCCTGGTTAATATCGCCGCTCTGCTCATGTATGGCAGAAAGGATACCGCAGGAATTGGCCTCAAACATGTATTCACTTTTGGTGTATCCAATCCGGCGGATAACGCCACGGGCTATTTCCTGCACATCGAGGTAGGCTTTGCTTTTAACTTCACCAGCCAATACTACCTGCCCGGTGGTTACCAAAGTTTCGCAGGCTACTTTACTGCTGGGGTCAAAAGCCAGGAAGTTATCAATCAGTGCATCGCTGATCTGGTCAGCTACTTTATCAGGGTGTCCTTCACTTACAGACTCGGACGTGAATAAATAAGACATGCTTAATTTTTTTTAGGGTGCAAAGATAAGGGTGTGCGGTTAAAGAAAAAAGTCCTGTTGGAACAGGACTTATAAACATATTTATACGATTTTGTTAGTATTACTTCATTAAGTGCTTATATACAGAAAAATGTCAATTTATCAGCATTCTAAGCTCTGAAGGGCATTAGAAACTTATATTTTTGAATATACAATACGTAAACGCAGCTTGTAATTGGCATTATTACCTGCCCCAAGCTTAACACGGCCAAAAGCTACACTGTTGCGGAACTGCTCCAGGCCGAAAATACCCAGTTGTTTAGTATAATCTAACTGAAATGGGGCATATAACCTCAGTGGCAGGCTGCTATCCTTACGGGTAACAATACCCTGTACATAACGGGAAATATTAAAATTGTAATAGCTGATTGTTCTGCCAAATGGATCGAGCTTGCTCCTGTTAAAGCCTCCAAAATAGTTAAAATCTATATTGCTTACACCTGGGTAAACGCCATAATTAATATTTGGTGCCAAATCATAAGGTATGGGCCTGAAATAACCACCGGCACTGGTATCAATCCTGTCAATAAAAAGGTAACCGGGAGGACGCATATATATATCCACCATGGGATTACCGGGCACTTGCTCCAGTATGAGCTCGGCACGGTGAATGATACGGTTGCTGAGTGAAGCTAAATCCGGAATATTGAGCTTTGCAAAAGTACCCGGAGCCGCCTGGATATATACAGCATCTGGTGCCGGTGATGATGCTATTTCAGCACCTGCATAAGTTCTGGTGATATTATTGGCATATGCACTGCGTGATGAAGTATTACTTGCCTGCCTGTTGAATGGCAGTGAAGTCATCACTGTATCTAATTTACCATTATTGCGTTTCTGATAATGTATTTCCAGCCGGGTGGTGGCTTCGGATAAGTTGGTGTAAAACAGTAATTTACCAGCAGGCGAATAATTAGAATCTACTGTAACGGCAAAACCCATGTTAAACAGTTTCCACAAAGAATCGTTGCGGAAGGAGTTGTTGGCTGATACCGGTAATGTGTCTTTGTTGTACAAAGCATTTATAAAAGCCGGGTTGGTAATTTTAATTCTTATCTGGTTTGTTACAGAATCTCTTTTATTAGGAAATACCACTTTTTGAAGGGGCGTTTTAGCATCCAGTACCACAGAGCCGATAATGCTGCCCATACCCGTAGGCCTGTAATTGAACTTGTACAGGGCGGTATCAGTAAAATCTGTATTGATACCAGGCGGACCATTTATAGTTCTTACATCGAGTTTAATAAGGCTGCCGGATGCACTGTCGCCATAAAATCCCCTGTACGACAGGCATAGCACCACCGAATCAAGCTTGGCGCCAAACCCATTCAATGTATCGTTGGCATTACCAATATTATATGGAAAAAATGCAGGTTTTAGTTGCAAAAACAAATTGGCTGTTGTTCTGCCAAAAACAGGGTCGTTGGAGGTTGCAATAAAGCCCAAAGGCAAATCCTCCGCATTATTCACTCTTGAAGTGTCATTTTCAAAACCCTGTGTGGTAACTACTGTTAACAAGGTATCAAATGTATTCACATTGTCAACCGGGGGTATTAATCCGCTGCCAATATCGGTGGTATCTAATTTATTACAGGCCGTAATAAGGCAGGTCAATGCTGTAGCAACAGCAGTTATTTGTAAAATTCTTCTGTACACAATAATCAATTTAATATATGGGTTATGCAGTTTTAACTACTTGGCAAGGTCGGAATATAATTGCAAATAGTCTGTTAAATCGCTTTCGGGATCAAAAGGCAGTACCTTTTTGCCTTTAGCTTTTGAAAACTCACTCAATAGTTTTTTATCCACATTTTCAGCGCCAAAAGTTACGGCATCTGCAAAAGTTGCGCCACCCCGGTACATGGCTGTATTATCGCCATCTTTATAAAAATCAAGGTCTTTTTTAGTTACATTATCGTTTATGGCAGCTAATTTCAGCAAATCCGGCCCCACTTTTTCGCTAAAAGTATTTTCACCGATGGTATATACAATCTTACAATTGCCGAAAACAGGTTCTTTTTTGTAGGCAGATTTTATCAGCATGGGTATCAGTCCGCTCATCCAGCCGCTGCAATGGATAATATCGGGAGGCCAGCCAAATTTGCGAAGCGTTTCCAGCGCTCCCTTACAGAAAAGTACTGTACGCAGGTCATTGTCATCAAACCACACATCATTTTCGTCACTAAAAACAAATTTGCGCTTAAAATAATCATCATTGTCTAAGAAATAAACCTGCAGCCTGGCACTTGGCAGGGAAGCCACTTTTATCACCAGCGGGTAATCATCCCCATCTATTGACACATTAATGCCGGATAAACGAACCACTTCGTGCAGGCGGTGACGCCTTTCGTTGATTGTGCCGAACCTTGGCATAATGCACCGCACTTCCATCCCGGCATCATTTGCCTTTACGGCCAGCTTATTTACCGTTTCGGCAAATTCTGTCAGCTCCAGGTAGGGCGACATTTCGTTGGCAATAAATAAAATCCTTTTCTTTGTTGACATTTATGCTGTATTATTTGCAGTTTGAATTTTGAAAGGTGTGCAAAGGTACAAAAAATTAAGGAAACAGCTATAAACAGGCTTCCGGGCCAAAAAATTGTGTATGATACTATTTAAAAAGGCCGCAGAACTGATGACCCATTTAGCCAGCCAAAAGGCTGCCGGTAACACCATCGGCTTTGCGCCTACCATGGGAGCACTGCACCAGGGGCATATTTCGCTGTTAAATGCCAGCCGGATCCGCCACCAGCTTACCGTTTGCAGTATTTTTGTAAACCCCACCCAGTTTAACAATGCAGCAGATTTTGATAAATACCCGGTTACCATCGAAAAAGACATTGACCTGCTTGAAGGGGCTGGCTGTGATGTACTTTTCCTGCCATCGGTAGCTGAAATGTACCCTGGAGGTATGGATTTCCGGCAACATTACGAACTGGGTTACCTTGAAGCAACATTGGAGGGCAGCTACCGGAAGGGGCATTTTCAGGGGGTATGCCAGGTGGTACACAAACTGCTGGATATTGTGCAACCAGACTATTTATACCTTGGCCAAAAGGATTACCAGCAATGTATGGTGATAAAAAGGCTGATAGAAATGCTGAGTGTTAACACAGAACTGGTAATATGCCCCACCATGAGGGAAACAAGCGGCCTTGCCATGAGCAGCAGGAATATGCGCCTTACTGATGCCGAAAAACAACAGGCAGCAAAAATTTCGGAAACTCTCCTTTTTATAAAAAATGAATTGAAACCAGGCTACCTTGGGGATATTAAAAAACGAGCCGTAAACTACCTTACACAAGAAGATTTTAAAGTGGATTATATTGAAATAGCCGAAGCCGACACCCTGAAATTAGTTGAATATAAGGAGGGCGAAACGCCGCTCGTGGCTCTTGCTGCTGTATTTTCAGGCGAAATAAGATTAATTGATAATATGTTGTTGCAGGAAAAGTAGTTAGTAATTAGTTTTTAGTAGTTGGTACAAAGTTTAGACACAAACTAAGTACTTGATACTAACTACTAAAAACTTCTTTTCCCAATAACCCCTAACTTTGCTCCGCTATGATGATAGAAGTTTTAAAATCGAAGATTCACAGGTGTACAGTAACAGAAGCAAATCTTAACTATGTTGGCAGTTGTACCATTGATGAAAACCTGCTGGATGCAGCCAATATGATTGAGCATGAAAAAATACAAATCGTAAATGTGAATAACGGTGAGCGGCTCGAGACCTATATCATAAAAGGTAAGCGTGGCTCCGGCGTGATCTGTATGAACGGGCCTGCTGCAAGAAAAGTAATGGCAGGCGATACCGTGGTTATCATGAGCTATGCACTGATGGATTTTGAACAGGCCAAAACCCACAAACCGTTTGTAATATTCCCGTCTGATAAAAATCAACTGTAAACCCTTTTACAAATTGTTCATAATTATCTTTACTTCGTAACTTACAACCTGTTATGAAGCAACGGTTACTGTCTGCATTGCAATATATCATATTCCTTGGTGGAGGTATTTTTCTTATCTGGTGGCAGTTTAAAGACATGACTGTGAAGGAAAAAGAAGAGTTTTACAATGCCTTTACCCATGCCAATTACTGGCTGCTGATACCAGTGGCCATTATGTCGCTGCTCAGTCACCTCAGCCGTGCCATGCGCTGGAAGCTGCTGCTGGAGCCGCTTGGCTATAAACCGGCATTAAAAAATCTTTTTTCGGTTACTATGGTTGGTTACTTAGCCAATGCAGCCGTACCCCGCCTTGGCGAAATTTTAAAATGCACTTTTTTGGCCCGGTATGAAAAACTTAAAGCAGATAAACTGGTGGGCAGCATACTGGTTGAACGTACTTTTGATTTTATATGCTACTTAGTTTTTATTGTCATTACTGTACTATTGCAGGCAGATGTAATCAGTGGTGCTATAAAAGCAGAATTTGATAAAATAGCCAATGCACCCGGCATACCAGTATGGGTAAAACTGCTTTTTTTTGCCGCATTACTTATTGGCTTTTTTCTCCTCATACGCCTGCTCGTAAAAAAATACCCGGAAAATAACATTATCCGGAAAACAAATGGCATCATTAAGGGCCTGGGGCAAGGCTTTGCCACCATTAAAAATTTAAAAAAACGGAAGCTTTTTCTTGCTCACACCCTGTTTATCTGGGCCATGTACCTGCTGCAGGTGTATGTTGGCTTTAGTGCCATGGAAGGTACGGAGCACCTGAGTATTAAAGCTGCATTTTCTGTTTTAACATTGGCTACACTTGCCATGATTGCCACGCCGGGTGGCATAGGTGTTTTCCCTGTTTTTGTGTTGAAGACGCTCAGTATTTATAATATTGCAGAAGAACTTGGCAAAGCTTTTGGATGGCTTATATGGGGTTCATCCACCACTATTGTTATTATTGCCGGGTTCACCTGCCTTTTACTATTACCATATATCAACAAAAAGAAAAATGAAACAGGTCAGCTCGATACCCAATAAAATTTACACCCTTGATTTACTGCAGGCAGAGTTGAAACGCTGGCGGCTCAAAAACAAAAAGATTGTTTTTACCAATGGTGTATTCGACATCGTACACCAGGGGCATATTGCTTCATTAAGCGAAGCAGCTTCTTGCGGGGATATACTGATTGTAGGTGTAAATGCAGATGCATCAGTAAAGCGGCTGAAAGGCGATAGCAGACCTGTAAACGATGAAAACTCACGGGCGTTACTGCTTGCTGCTTTAGTAATGACAGATGCGGTAATCGTTTTTGAGGAAGACACACCATACAAACTCATCACATCCATTATGCCGGATGTATTGGTAAAAGGCGGAGACTATACTATTGAGCAGATTGTTGGTGCTAAAGAAGTGATAGCCAATGGTGGTGTGGTAAAAATAGTGCCAATACTGGAGGGTTTTTCCACCACAGGTATTATTGAGCGGATGAGGAATACTGCCGGCTAAATACAGATTATGGGGACACCAATATCATTTTAATTCTCAGGGTATTTCAAATATTAAATAACCCGTATCAAAATGACCCACAGGCTCAAGGTGCATATCCCTTAGCCACTGCATCTTACCCAGGCTCCACCAATCGTAATAGTTTTCAATACTCACCATTACTTTCCCATGCACAAGGGCAGTGGGTTCATATTGTATTTCAGGGTGCTTTTGCAGGTACTCCCCTGCCAATACCAATCCTTCCTGGAAATAAATATTAGAATCGGCAAAAATGCGGTGTGCATTTTTTTTGTGCAGGATAAACTCATTGGTGTAAGGCAAAAAATGCGGAAAATACATGGCAACACTTACCAGTTGCCAGCAAAGCAATAAAACTACTCCTGCTCTTCTTACAAGCCCTTCCATTGCAGGCATGATGCTTCCGCAAAAAATAAACAGCAATGGTAATATCATCAGCACACTGCGTATACCCAGGTACATGGTATTAAACAGGCTGAAGATACACAGGATAAATACCGCAGGCAGCAAGAGGTATATTTCATCCTGCATAAATAACCGCCACCGCTTACCCCTTATGTACATTGCTATTGCTGCAACAAACAAAATCAGCAAAGGTATGGGCAGCTTGTACCAAATACAAACAAAGTAGTAATACCATACCTTTTTACCATCAATTTTATTACCAAGAAAATATACAGTTCCGTAAGAAGATTGGCCATCAATACCTGCACCCGTCTCGCTGTTGTACTGCACATAATCAAAGCCACTTACAAAGGGTTCAGGCAGTGGCAGGGGAACCTTATCCATAAAGGAAAACTGCTCTTGCAGCTTTTTATATTTTGCTGATACAAAGTGGTATTGACCCAGTGGTTTGCCCGTTTTGTAAAATAAAAAACCGGCATTTATTACAAAGAGGGAACCCAGCGCAAGCACAGACAATTCTTTTAATACCCTGTTGATTTTTTTCTTTAACGGGATAACCGGACGGTATATGCCAATTGCTACAAAGATGAACAGAACAGGGTATAACAAAATGAGCGATTGCTTGGTTAACTGCCCGATACCCAGCAGAATAGCTGTAAAAAATAGTTGCTTCATCCTGCCAGTACAATTGTAGCGCCAGGCATGATAACAAGTTGCAGTAAGCACCAGAAAACTGTACACATCTGTACCCAGCATTTGCGAATGTGCCAGTATGTTGGGGCAAAGCACATACAGCAACAAAGAAAACAGCCCCGCCATTTTGCTATACAACTGTGTGGCCCATACCAATACATACAATGCCAGCAATAAGGCACTGATGACTGAAAATATACGCCCGTACTGAATATCTTTTACTACCTGCTCGTTGGTTTTTTGCAAAGCAGGATGTAATAATTGCTGTACAGCACGTGGTAAAGCAGCAATGGCCAACGCAGGCATCTGGCTGTTAAAAATGGGAATTCCTTTTTCATTCAGTGTTTTTTGTGGCTGCAGTTTTAAAACATTTACCCCATAAGCAAAATAGGGAACTTCATCACCCGTAATGCTCAACCGGGTAGTGCAATACAAATTCAGGGCAGTATATACTATGATGATAACTGCGGCAATGATTTTATAATATTTTTCAATAACTGATTTCATGTTTTACCACAAACAGTTTTATATGCTGAAATTAATTCGCCGGCCACCGCCCGGTAACTGTATTGCTCTCCTGCTTTTTGGGCAATGGCAGCACGCTTGTATGCAGTATAATTATGTATCATTTGCTGCATGGCGGCGGCCAGCCCGGCAATGTCTTCATTTTGTACCAGTATGCCATTTGTCTTGTCAATCACTTCGGGCAGACCACCCACATTGGTACTTATTACCGGCAAGCCGCAGCAAAGTGCTTCCAGTACCACACAGGGCAGGTTTTCAAAACGGCTGAAAAGCAATAGTGCCGAGGCATCCTGCATCAGCTTTGCCACTTCAGGGTATGTCTGTTCAGGCATAAAAGAAACGCAACCATCCATAAGCCCGGCTTTACGGGTTGCTGCTACTAACTCCGCATCTTCCTTACCAACAAACAGCAGCTCAAATTCGCAACCTGCTTCGGCGGCTATTTTACAGGCTGCTATTATTCCCTCAGGGTTTTTTTGATAATTAAGATAAGAGGGATGTATAAAACGGAATTTCTGCTTTGAACCTGGTGTATAAAAGAACAATGATGTATCCACCACATTGGGTATAACAGAAAATATTTTTTTTACAAAATATTCGTTTACTGTTTGCCCAAGATGTGCTGATACGGGTAAAAAAGCCGCAGCAGATTCCAATACTTTTCCATTAAGTTTCCGGTATAAAATATCCCTGCTGTACAATGAGTCGCTGCTTTGCGGGTAATACCCTGTCCAGTGTTCAGTAACTATATAAGGTATATTGTGTGTGTTTTGGAGATAGAGCGCACCGAGTCCGGCCTTCATGGCTACCTGCACATGCACCAGGTCTGGCTTACCCTGTTCTGTTAATATCAGACGCATATATTTGCGCTGCAATTGTGCAAAGCGTTTGAGCGACAGCAATTTTTCTATCCAGCCCCACCGGGAATATCTTCCATAATACACCCGGTAAACAGTTAAGTTTCCTTCCACAGTCTTATCCATTACAGCACTGCCTGCTGCAAGGCTTTCATCCTTGGTTACAAAAAGCACCGTTACAGGCACAAGCAGGCTTACCGCCCTTGCCTGCCGTTCGGTAAAATCGCCATTGGTGGCATGTGTTTTACCCGGATACCAACTTGCTAACCAAAGTACTTTCATTATTTATTCTGCTACAATTAATACAGAGTAGCCACCCCATAATTTGACGCTGCTGTTTTTACTGATGTTAAATGAAGCGTTGCGCAATATTTTCTTCACTGCCCTTTTTAATCCATCCGGCTTGTCAATATCAATGCGTGGTTTGGTATACCGCCACTGCCTGATGGTATACCCGCAGTCCTGCAAAGCCCACCACACCTGTTCTTTGGTGAAATAATGAATATGCCCTACCGACTTCCTCTGCTGCAGCAATACGTGTGGCTTCAGCAGGGTACGGCAACTCATATCAAGGGGAATATGAAACACAAACTGCCTGCCTTTTTTTTTGATTTTTGTTAAAAAGTCATAAAAATCAGGTACATGTTCCAGTACATCTATTACCATTACCAGGTCTTCAGCTGCAGTTTCTTTCTCCAAAAAATTTTCGTTATAAAAATGCAGATTCTCCTGCTTAAATTGCTGCGCCAGGGCAATTGCCTGCGGCGAAATGTCATACCCTGAAAACGATACACCCGGAAACTGATGCTGTAAACAATGTACCACCCCGCCTGCGCCACAACCAACTTCGGTAACACTGTTAAACTGAACGTTGTTTTCTTTCAGCAGGCTGGCAATCATGCTGGCTTTCCATTCAGCATCTTCCAGCGACCAGCCTGGGTTTTGCTCCAGGTAATCACCATCAGTATATCGTTGCTCAAGACCCATTAATTTTTATTTTTAATAAGCGTACTCAACTGCTGCCAGTCTTCTTTTTTTATAATAAAACAATCGCTGATTTTAATGCCGTATTCCTTTCTGAATTGCAGCAGGATGTATATTTCATACACAATATACCCCACACTGCTCACCAGTGCTGCTCCGTTTATGCCCCACAAAGGCACCAGCAGCAAATCTCCCGAAATTATAACAACTAACGCCAGTAATGAGCCTTTAATATTTTCAGGTACCCTGTTTTTACCGGCATAGTAAGCAGTAAAAGGATACAAAGTGGCTATGGCAACAATGCCCGGTATCAGCAGTAAAAAAGGAATATACATTTTATTAAACCCCACCCCGAACAATTGCGGAAAAAACCAGTAACCCATTGCAGCAAGCAAAGCACAGGCAATTACCGCCCCTGAAAATATTAACCGGGAAAGGCGCAACACCGTGGCGCTCATCGCAGTTTTTTGCCCCGTGGCAGTTACCGAAAAAACAGTGCTGGCCACTATGCCCGGCACTATGAAAAAAACCTGCGCAATTTTTGAAACCTGTATGTAATTACCCAGCAGTTCCTTATCGCTGCAAAAATAATTTACAAACCAGTAATCAACCCTGTACACTAAAAAGAAAACGATATTGGCAGCAAATGCCTGCAGGGAATAATGTAAGATTGCTTTAAGCTGCACTGAACCGGGAAACTGAATAGCAAATTGCCGGATATACATGGCCGGATAAAGCAACAGCAAAAGCACACCCTGCACAAAAAAAGCAGTAAAATAGCTGCCGAGAAAATTACCGGCTGCAACTGCTTTGTCACCAGCACCTGAAAATACAATTATCACCAGCAGCACAATATTGGCAAGCGTTGCAATAAGGTTGGGCACAATAAAATTTTGCCTTGCACTGAACAAGGCTGTAAAAAACACGAGCAGTAAATATCCTGCAATGTACAAAAAAGACAATCCCTGGAAGTTGTTTACAGGCAATTGATTGTTGCTGTTGAGCTCAAAAATAGGGATGCATATATAAATGACCAGCGCAGCAACAACTGCCCATAGCAACGACAGCAGAACGGGCCATGCTGCTGCCGCTTTATCTTTTGCAGCAAAATAGCCCAGCCCTGCTTCCATGCTTACTGTGGCTGCCAGCAATACCAATGCAAAAAAATTAATGATGAAAAAAATATTACCTGAGGCTGCGGCGCCAAAACTCCTGGCCAATGCCACATTCAATATAAAAAAAGACAGGAGGCTGAGCCCCCGCCAGAAAACATGCTGATATAATAGTTTTTTAAATACCATTAATTCTTAACCTGCCATAATTTTTTTCGTCAACCTGTATCTCTGCCTGTTATTCATCTTTCTGTAAAAAGCCGGAATGAATACCCGCATCCTGTAACTATCAGTTTTATTGGTAACTTTGATATCCAACGGCTAATATTGTACAAATAAAAGGATAAAAATCTATTATCAGGCATGGCACTGCTCCGCAAAATAAATACTAAGGCAAAAACAGCCGACAATACCGGCTTTGGGGTAAATACGGCAGACTATGGGGGCCGCTTTGTAAATAAGGATGGGCAGCCCAATATTGAGAAAAGAGGTATCAGCCTCCTTGAACGCATCAGTTGGTTTCATACCATGCTGGCCATACCACGCTGGAAATTCCTGCTGCTGATCTTTCTGTTTTTTATCTTAATCAATTTTATATTTGCCTGTATCTATTATTTTATTGGCGTGGAACACCTCGGCGGAATGGTGACCACCTCAAAACTGGAACAGTTTGGTGAAGCCTTTTTTTTTAGCGCACAAACCTTTACCACTGTTGGGTATGGCCGTATAAACCCTACTGGTTTTATTGCCAGCACAGTAGCCGCCATGGAAGCACTGATTGGCCTGCTGAGTTTTGCGCTTGTAACCGGTTTACTATACGGGCGTTTCAGTAAGCCAAAGGCATATTTGAAATTCAGCATCAATGCACTGATAGCCCCTTTTAAAGATGGCATTGCGCTGATGCTGCGGGTGGCTCCCTTTAAAAATACCAATCTTAGTGATGCAGAAGTAAAACTTACTTTGGGAATGGCTGTGGAAGAAAACGGTAAAATGGTGAACAGGTTCTTTCCCCTTGAACTGGAATTGAGTAAAATAAATGCACTTACCCTGAGCTGGACGATAGTACACCCGATAACAGAAAGCAGTCCGCTGTACCAGTTAACACCAGCCGATTATGCAACATTGCAGGGAGAAGTACTGGTATTTGTCAAGGCGTTTGATGATATGTTCAGTAATACTGTTGTGGCCAGGAGTTCCTATACTTTCAGCGAATTTATTGTTGGTGCCAAATTTATTCCCATGTACCATAGTAATACGGGCAACAACGGTACGGTGCTGGACTTTGACAAGCTGAGTATTTATAACGAAATGGACATCAGCCATGCATTTGCTGCTGATACTGCCGTTGTAAACAATTAATACCTGTCGGGTACAACCGGAAGTACTGTACTTATTGGCGTGTACCCTTTTACCTTGAATGTATGCCGGCTGTTTTCTTCTGAAAAATCTCCTCTTTTAGTATAAATGGCTATTGCTCCGCCATTACCCACAGGATTTCCCAAAAACTGTGGTGGAAAGGCCTTTACTATTGCAACATCTGATACAGGTATGCTGTTCAGGTTTTGTATGTCAACAGGCATCTGATCCAGGTAAAAAAATACCGGACCGCCCCGCCAGGAAGCAGTGGGCGAAAAAGAGAAAGCCCCGCTGATGTTGAGCCCTGCTACCCGGCCTGTTAAAAACTGCAGAATGTTATTCGATGCCTGCGCATTGGGTTCATCCATTACATCAATTACACGTTCATCTATTGTTTTAAATAATCCATTGGAATACTGGTCAGCATATTTTTGTGCCTTTGATTGTTTTTCACCATATACTGTTACGGCCTGCAGCATCTGCGTTTTTTCTGAAAGAATAGAATCCGGTTCCTTGTAATCCTTCATTTTTACTGCAATACTTTCTGCTGTTTCGCCATCGGGCAATGGCCCTACAAATACGGGGTGCATATACAAAGCCATTGGTGCAAATACTGAGTCGAGTACCGTTTCAATGTCAATATCAAGGTCATCGCTGCTCCCCGATTTTTTTTGAAACATTACTGTGGCTTCCTTTTCAAACAACTGGTTGCGCAGTTCAAAATAGCCATCATCCCTTACCGGTATATTCTTTGCCAGCCAGTCGCCCCCATTTGTTATCAGTATGGTTTTCATTTCTTTGATATCATCAGGCCTTTTTACTTTACCCGAAACGGTAAAGAAATTCTGCATAACAGATAAATAGAGTTTGTATCCTCCCGGCTCAAACCCGGCGGGCAAAATTATGGCAGGATTGCAGAACCCATCCAGCAAAGGCCAGCGCATCTCCCATATCTGCCCCTGTTCATTCACCAGCTTTGCAAAAAGTGTGGCAATTTTTGGTTTTACATTATTTACAGAATAATTACAGGTAATATCAATGGTATCATTTGCTTTAAAAA
>JANMDL010000172.1:0-8440 GCA_031376295.1 Chitinophagales bacterium | reverse complement strand
GGGGTTATTAAAAGTGTTTGACTTTGCTGCAACACCTGGTACAGTGAACGGTGGACGGATAACAGCGGACAGGAGAGCAAGTTGAGTTCAAACTTAAAGGTCAATACCGCGTTACCATATTCATCATTCCAAATTCGTCATTCGAAATTTGAGTGGCAGAAATTACTCATTTTGAAAGACTACCCTTGTAATTCATCCCTCTGTTTGTGTCATCTCAAATATTTGTTTATCTTACTATTCCTTATTCATTTACAAAACCAACTCATTATGACTGCTGCTGCAAAATCTGTCTGCTATTTTGGCTTTTACCTGTATGTAACCGGACTGTCATTAATTTTTGCTCCCAATATGTTACTGGGTCTATTGCAAATACCCGAAACCAATGAAGTTTGGATACGTGTGGTGGGCGTATTGGTTTTTTGTATCGGATATTATTACCACAGGGCTGGTGCTGGTAATATCCAGGCATTTTTAAAACATACTATCCCAACCAGGGTAATTGTTTTTCTTTCGTTTACGGCTTTTGTATTGCTGAAATTTGCACCATCGGTACTGATATTGTTTGGTGCTGCCGACCTTGCTGGTGCTGTGTGGACATGGTTTGAGCTAAAGAAAGATGCTGCCAAGTAATGCTGTGGTTTCTTTTATGCTAAAAAGCCTGCTTAGCCGCAGTTCCGCTGCCGCAAGAAATTTTTAACCGGCATTCCGCATGTGGTTTTTTTTGTCAGAATTTATAACTGTACCCAAGCCTGATCACCTGCGTTTCGTAATAATCGTTGCTTGTATATGTAAAATTCTGCCCGGTAATTTCTTTTTTTATTGCCATTGTGTTCAGCAGGTCGGTTGCATTAAAAAAGAATTCGCCTTTCCCCTTCTGAATTGTTTTTTTCACCCCCAGGTCTAATGAAAAACGTGATTTTATTTTTCCCTGCGGGATGATGTCAGCAGCTAAGTAAATGGCCGTTAATTGTGCGTCAACGCTTTTAGCAAAATGAAAAGTATTGTTCAGTTTTATGTTTCCTGAAAATATCTGCTGCTTATCTGCTGAAAATATGTGTGCAGTTGGATATTTGTTTTCAACGGTAAAAGCATCTATTTGATTCCGGTAAGCATTTACATTAATATTGAATGAATACATGGCAGAAATTTTTTCAGCCAAAACCATTTCCAGCCCTGTGTTGTAACTTTTATTTACGTTTTGAAAAGTGGCATAAATTAAATTACTTCCTGCAACAGTACTGGAAATTCTTGTAATGGTACCGCTTGCAAACCGGTGGTAAGCAGCAGCGTACAAACTCCCGTTTTTCCAATTTGTTTTATAGCCCAATTCAATCGAATTGGTGAACTGTGGCCGCAAAGCAGGGTTTCCCACTTTGATGATTTCGGCATCGTCATACTTTGGAAAAATACGGATATCAACTTCATTCGGCCTGTCCACTCTCCGGTTGTAAAAAACAGAAAACTTACTATTGTCATTAATTTTGTAAGCCAGGCGTAAATTGGGAAACGGTTGCGTATAATTATACCCGTCACTTTTGTAAACAATATGACCAGGGTTCACATCATACTGAATTTTCACATATTCAACCCTCAACCCAAATTCTGCTTCCCATTTTTTGTTTTCAAAAATATAGTTTCCATAAACAGCAGGAATCAACTCTTTGTACGTTGCCTGGCCACCGGCATTGGTATCCAAAACAGAGTTTACCCCGGGAATAAATTGCATGTTTGTCGGGATATTCCTGTTGCGAAGTTTTATACCGGTTTCAATCCGGCCATACTGCAAAGGTTTTATGTAGTCAACATTAAAATCGTACACCTGCTCGTCAGAAAGTAATTTAAATGCATCAGTTCCTGTGGATGCAGGCAGATAATTGTCGTAAAAATATTTTTCATCCTCCCTGTGAAAAGTATAGTTGAAACCAATATTCAGCAAATGACCTGCCTCCTTAAATTTGTGCAGGTAACCAGCCGTTGCCATAATCGTTGTTTTCAGTTCATCTTCCAAAAACTGCCAGAGTCTTTTACGCTGAGTCAGATCAGCATTAAAAAAAGGCTGGTCGCCACGGTCAATTATTTTTTCACTTCCAAACAGTCCTGAAATGGTGAGTGAATGCTGGTCGTTAAACACATAGTCAATGCCGGACTTCAGGGTGGTGAAATGCGTATTCCTGTTACGTTTTAATTGCTGGTTAATGATGCTGCCATTATCATACGCTCTGTAAACAAACTCATTCTTGTTCAGCGTTTCTGTGTACAGGTAATCGCCCTGAAAAAAAATATTTGCTTTCTTTTTTTTGTAGTTGATAGATAAGCCCGGGTTTATTTTAGGAGTAAAAGTGTATTGTGGTCTTATGTTGGGCAAATTCTCTTTTCGCACCCAAAGTGATCCCAACCCGGCCGTAAAAACAGCTTTTCCATTAAATCCATCTTTTTTATTTTTCTTATAGATAATATTGACAATCCCCGCATTGCCATTAGCGTCATATTTGGCAGAAGGATTATTGATGATTTCAATTTTTTCGATGGCAGAAGCAGGAATATTATCTAAGCCGGTTTGGTTTCCAAAACCTGTTAAAGCCGTTTGTTTACCGTCAATCAGCACCACTACTTTATCGTTTCCACGCAATTGTACCTTACCATCCTGCACAGTTACACCCGGCAGATTTTGCATTGCCTGTAAAACCGAACCACCGCCCTGGCTGATATTGTCTTTGAGTGAAAATGACTTTTTATCCATTTTCTCACTTATTTCATTTTGCTTCGCTGTTACAACAACTTCATCCAGTGATGCTGCCTTCCCTTCTATTTCGATTGTCTTTATATCTAAAAACTCTGTCAGGCTGCCAACAAACAAAGGTTGTTTTTTAGTTGTATAGCCGGTATAAGAAACTTCTAAATAGTAGTTCCCCGGTTTTATTTTTGACAACGTAAACCGCCCTTCTTCGCTGGTAACTGTTCCGCTTACAAAACTGCTGTCTTTCGTTGCTTTCAACAGCACGTTTACAAAAGGAAGGGTTGTTTTCGCATTTTTGTCTTTTATCATTCCAGAAACAGTAACAGCAACCTGTGCAGTAGAAAACGAAAAGGTGAGCACTTGTAAAATCAGGGGCAATAAAATTCTTGTTCGCATTATGATTTATCTGGCTATGTTCTCTGCCAAAGGTAATGAAAAAATTATCTTGCTTTTTGCCAGTTGTATTAATGCTGCCCTACGTGCAGGCTCATGGCTAATATTCAGGCATTCCCCAGGCAGCAAAAAAAGTAAAATCGCAAAGCTGGTATTTGGCAAGGTTTTTTGTGCCAAAAGACAGTGCGTTTTCTTAGCCGGATTTTTTGTATTTATTTCTTTCCTGCAAAAAAAGAGCCTGCACCATTGCGCAAGCTCTTTTCGGAAATGTTAAAACCAAATTATTTTTTACCCCACACAGCCACACGTGCCTTGCCCTTTGCCCGGCCCACTGTTTCGTACCAGAATTCAATTTTGGATAAATGCCGCAGGCCGCCATCCAGGTCAATCACACGGCTTTCGCTGCCCTGCCTGAAAAGGGAACGCAACTGCACATCCTGCACACTGCCATTGTCGAAATATATTTTCATGTCCAGCATTTTTAAAGGGCCATCAGTAACCCTCAGTTTCAGTTGCCTGAAGTCATCTTTGAGATCACCAAAGTGAATCACATCCCGGTCAACACCAAAGTTCACCCACTTATCTGCAATAAACTTCCACGGGCCATAATGACATGATGCCTGCTTCCCGGGAGCTGTAAAACTCAGCAATCCGATTGCAATAAATCCTAATAAAAAAATTGAAATACGCATAGTATATTTTTTGGAGTTAAAAAGAATTGATTACACCCTTATGACCATTTTTTGCCAGCAAGGTTTAATTGCGTTTCAACAGAGATTATTTTTATACAACCATTCAGGCATGCCTGCTGTTCATCGCATAAATGATGGCTTCGGCATTGGAGTGAACATTCAGTTTGCGGTATATATTACGTATTTGTGTGCGGATGGTTTCAATACTTTTGTGCAGTTCAGCAGCAATCATTTTATAACTGTAGCCTTTCACCAGCAGCTCAAGTACTTCTTTTTCCTTTTCGCTTAAATGGTGCATATCATCTTCCGGCCGGGGGGAGGGTGCAGCCGGCTTTGGGAAATGCAGCAATATTTTGGAAGCAATAGCAGGCGTAAGTGGTGAGCCCCCATTCACCACATCCTTAACTGCTTCAATAATTTTTTCGGCACTGCTGCTTTTTAATATATACCCATTGGCACCCAGGCAAATAGCACTTAGCACATTGTCATTATCTTCAAATACGGTAAAAATCAGCACTTTTGCATCAGGGTATTTATGTTTTAGTTTTTCCAGCCCCTGCAAACCGTTTACATCAGGCATATCAATATCCATCAATAAAATATCGGGAGTATGTTCTTCATACAGTAAATCAATATCCGCAGCATTTTCGTAGGTGCCGGCCACTATAAAGCCCGCTTCGCTTTCCAGTACTTCACAAAGGCTTTGCTGCATTAAAAGGTTATCTTCAAAAATTAAAATCTTCACAATTTGCTGTTTCATCAAAAGTACATTTAGTGTTAGTTATACACAATACCATATTGTGGTGAAAGCCTATACGGGTATGCTTATTATCCATTTGGTGCCTTTGCCTTCTGCTGTTTCCAGTAAAGCTGAACCATTGTATTTTTTAACACGTAAACGAATGTTATTCAGTCCGTTACCTGCTTTTGCCCCTTCTGCATCAAACCCGTTACCATCATCAGTTGCTACCAGTGCAATATGATCATTATAAAACGACAACTGCAGTGAAAAATTGATGGCTTTGCCATACTTGGCCGTATTATTGATGATTTCCTTGCTGATGAGGTACACTTCCCGGCGCAGGTACATATCCACCTTATTGTCGTCAGCAGGTTTATTTACAAAAAGGCTGTAATGTGTATTGCTGCTTTCAAAAGCATTGGTCATGTATTGCTGCAGCCGGTTATTCAGGTGCTGCACCGTATCATTAGCGGGGTTATTACTCCACACAATATCGCTCATGGTTTCAATCATCTGGCGGCTGGTTTCTTCCATTTTACCAGCAAGTTGAATAGCCGCTTCAGGTTTCTCCGGTATTCTTTTCTTCAATACGGTACTCATCAGCGAAATACTGCTGAGGGTACTGCCAATATCATCATGCAGCTCCTGGCTGATGCGGCGGCGCTCTTTTTCCTGCGTAGCATATACAGCACCCAGTTTTTCAATCTCCTGCTGCTGTATTTTTAAAAGTGATTCCCGCTGCTCTTTGGCAATACCCTTTAGCCTGGCACCCATCGCCGCAGAAAAAAACAATATGTCCAGAAAAATACCGATAAAAATCCAACCAATATCCGGTATACCAAAAAATGACTTTTCCTGCAGGTTGGAAGTGAACGACAATATACCGCAACCTAAATAAGCAATACTCGCCGTTAATATCAGCCGCAGTATGCCATTACTGGAATTAAATATAAATGCAATCTGTATCACCAGGCTGCTGATCATCAATACCGCACGGAAAATAATACTCAGCATCAACGGAATTCCATGGTATTTGTCATCCCCGGTAAAAAAAGAGATGAGAAAAAAACTGAGCGCATATACCGGCAGGCTCCAGCTTAAGAAATACTTCCAGTACTTCCACAAATAACCGGGCAGGGATTGGTAATGACGGTATGCCATTATACCAAACAAAAAGTAAAAGTAATAATGCGCACACTGCAACACCTCCTCGGTGCTGAAATACCAGCGTAATTCCACAGCACGGTCATTATAAAAATAGTGGTTAATAACCCGGTAAAAAATAAAAGCAGCCGTTACAAAAAGATACAATGAGTAGTACAAAAAAAGTTTTTCCCGCTGGTACAGGTATACAATTAAATGGTAAAAACAGGTAACTAGCGCCGCCCCGCCAACAAACTGCAGCAAAAAAGAATATATGTGGCCGTTATCTTCTATCATCGTCCGATTGGGCTGTACGGTAAATTTGTACAAATTTAAAGATATAGAATACTTAGCACAACTGGCAGCTACTGCCAAATAAATTCAATGGCTCCCCAATTCGTATGTATTTTTTGCCTTATCTTCGTAAAATAGTTGTTTAACTAACTAATTTTAGATTATGTCGAAAAGAACCATAAAAAAGATAGCCGTTTTGGGTAGTGGTGTAATGGGTAGCCGCATTGCCTGCCATTTTGCAGGAGTGGGGTTGCAGGTATTGCTGCTGGATATAGCCCCCGCAGCACTGAATGATGCTGAAAAAGCAAAAAACCTGGCGCTGGATCACCCCGCTGTAAAAAACAGGATTGTGAACGATGCGCTTGCAGCAGCTATAAAATCCAACCCCTCGCCGGTGTATCATAAGGATGTAATAAAGAAGATAAAGACCGGGAACTTTACCGATAACATGAAGGATATAGCGGATTGCGACTGGGTGATTGAGGTAGTGGTGGAAAGACTTGACATCAAGCAATCGGTTTTTACAGAAGTAGAAAAATACCGCAAACCCGGCACCCTCATCACTTCCAACACATCGGGCATACCCATACACATGATGACGGAGGGACGAAGCGATGATTTTAATAAACATTTTTGTGGCACCCACTTTTTTAACCCGCCACGGTACCTGCGCCTGCTGGAGATTATCCCCACACCGCATACTAACCCCGAAGTAGTGGATTTTTTAATGCACTATGGCGACCTGGTGCTGGGCAAAACAACCGTACTGTGCAAGGATACACCTGCATTTATTGCCAACCGTGTGGGCGTTTTTGGTATGATGGCCATTATGAACGCCATGGAAAAACTGCAACTGAATGTGGATGATATAGAGGCGCTCACAGGCCCCATCATCGGTCGCCCAAAGTCGGCTACCTTTCGCACGGCAGATGTAGTAGGCATTGATACACTGGTAAAAGTAGCAAAGGGTGTGGCAGATAATTGCCCTGATGATGAAGCCAAAGGGGTGTTCGCCATACCGGCCTGGTTAGATAAAATGGTAGCCAATAACTGGCTGGGCGATAAAACCGGGCAGGGCTTTTTTAAGAAAATGAAAGGTGCCGATGGTGCTAAGGATATACAAACGCTGAACCTGGCCACGCTGGAATATGGCCCGCGGCAAAAACCAAAGTTTGCCACGGTGGAAGCGGCAAAGCCCATTGATGATTTAAAAACAAGATTAAAAGCATTGTGTGCAGGGCAGGATAAGGCGGGTGAATTTTACAGGCAGTTTCACTACGGATTGTTTTCTTATATCTCTCACCGCATACCCGAAATATCAGATGAAATATACCGGGTAGATGATGGTATGATGGCTGGCTTTGGCTGGGAAATTGGCGCATTTGAAAGCTGGGATGTGCTGGGTGTGGCAAAAACCGCCGAAGCCATGAAGGCCGCTGGCTATACCGTAGCTGCCTGGGTGGAGGAGATGATTGCTGGTGGTGCCAAAACTTTTTACAAAGTGGAAAATGGCAAACGCCTTTGCTACGATGTGGCTGCTAAAACATACAAAGCCATGCCCGGTGGTGATGCGTTTATTGTAATGAAGAATTTTGAGAATGAAACCATCTGGAAAAACAGCGCCTGCCGCACCTATCATTTAGGTGATGATGTACTGGGGCTGGAATGGTACACCAAAATGGGCAGCATTGGCGGCGAAGTACTGGAAGGCATACAAAAATCAATAGCATTGGCAGAAGACAAATACAAAGGATTAGTAATTGCCAACGACGGTGCCAACTTTAGTGCCGGAGCCAATGTAGGCATGATATTTATGCTGGCCATTGAGCAGGAATATGAAGAGATGGAAATGGCCATCCGCATGTTTCAGAATACGATGATGAGGGTGCGTTATTCATCAATACCAGTGGTAGTAGCACCACATGGGCTGGCACTGGGTGGTGCTTGTGAAATGAGCCTGCATGCTGATAAGGTTTGCCCGGCTGCCGAAACATATACCGGCCTGGTAGAACTGGGCATTGGTGTAATACCCGGTGGTGGCGGCACCAAGGAATTTGTGCTGCGGGCCAGCGACGAAATGCACGAAGATGAGCCGGAAACCATCACCCTTAAAAATCGCTTCCTCTCCATTGCCACGGCCAAAGTAGCCACATCGGCACAGGAAGGTTTTGGCCTGGGTGTATACCGCAAAGGATTAGACGAAGTGATTATGAACCAGGGGCGCCGCATAGCAGAAGCCAAAAAAAGTGTACTGGAAATGTACGATAGCGGATATATGATGCCCGTGCAGCGCAGCGATGTAAAAGTGCTGGGCAAATCGGGCCTGGGCGCCTTATACGCAGGCATACACGGCATGGTGCAGGGCGGCTATGCTACGGAGCATGATGCACTGTGTGCCCGCAAGCTGGCCTATGTAATGTGCGGTGGCGACCTTAGTGA
>JANMDL010000169.1:0-2297 GCA_031376295.1 Chitinophagales bacterium | reverse complement strand
ACAACTTTGAAATTGGGTGATAGCATTCAGTTAACCCCTCAGTTCAATTTCACACCACGCTCTTTGAGATGGACGCCCAAAAATTATATGGATTGTGATACCTGCTTGAATCCAATGGCACTTCCAAAAGCTTCTACAATTTTTAAAATAGAGGCTTTTAATGGAAAAGGTTGTAGCATTTCACAACAGGTTAACATCAAAATTACTCAATGCCACTTCTGCTTTTATCCTTGAAGTGGGTGTTACCATGTATTCTGCCCCAACCGTAAACATCTGTCGCTTCTTAGGCGTAACCAGCAGTATCACCGGCTCCCATTCGCCCTGCTTTTGATTGGTAATAGTTGGCTGCACCCATTTAAACACTTTGCCATTAGTACCATTAAACAACTGTGTGTAATTGCCCTTGCCCGGCCCCACATACATAAATGAAAGGCTGTACAAAATATCATTGGGATTGGTGGAATACTCAAAAATAGAGTCGTGCCGGGCATTGTACACCGTATCTATCTTTTTATACAGCAGTTTCCCCACGGCAAAAGTGTCTCTTGCTGCATTCAGAAAAAAAGCGGTATCAATGCCATCGCCCACATTGGCTAAGTATTGCTTCTGCCCGTCATCCAGCACCTGGTTAATGGAAGAATTTTTAGCATCGCTGTTGCTGTAGGCGCCAATGGTTACAAACAGTTTGTTGTTAAAATTCATTTCGTTGTTGGCATACAATTGTGAGTTCAAAAAATTCCTGTCGGCATATTCAAACTCTACCTGTATGCGCCTGTCCTTGGTTATCATCCGCCTGGGGGTAAACGTAAGCTCGGCAGTATTGTAATTGATGATGTAATCCTGGTCTTCACCACGCTGCAGTAGTTCTCCATCAATAAATACCCTTTCGGTACCAGCCAGTATTACAAAAAACAATTCGTTGTTGGCCCCCTGCAGGCGGTACGGGCCCTGGTTGCCTTCAATGGGTTGCAGTATATTCCGGTTAAATTTGCCCTTGGCCACTGCCCCACTCACCAGCAATGAGTTGTTTATTTTTTTAGTTATTTTATTATTGGTAATAAATGATACACCCTGCAATCTTTTGTAAAAATTGAGAAAATAATTCCTGCTCTCCCTGATGTCAATATCGCCAAAATTGGCCTGCCATCCTTTCTTTTTTACCTGCAGGTAAATACGGTCAAAGTCACGCAGATCCTGTGTATTGCCATCGGGCTGTATGGGTATATTGTTATCGGTAATGGCAGCAGTCAGTTCAAGGCTGTCGCCTATAAAGCCATTCAGTTGCAAATTCATGGTACTGTTTACCACTGCATCCTGGCTGTTGCCAAAAGAGATGCCACGGCCAAAGCTGCCTTTGTAATCAATATTGCCAAAATTAAAAATGGAGCTGTTGCTTTTGGTACCATAGCTGAAGGTAAAAGGCTTTTCCGCCAGAAAGTTAAAGCGGATGCTGTCGTAATTAAAGCGGCGGGCAACTGCATTAAGCTTATAAGGAAACACCCGGTAACTTACCTCAACATTAGCCATCAACGGTTTTACCAGCCAGGTAATGGTAGCACTTACTTCATCCAGTTTGTATTGCGATGGCAATACACCGGTAATGATAACCGTATTGGGTATAATGCTCAATGTATCCAGCACCACAGTGGCAGATTGGGTTGTAATTGTTTTTTTACGCAGGTTGCTAAGGGGCGTTTTCAATTGCGCAACAGCCTGTTGCGTAATTACAAAAAACAATGGTAACAGGTATATCCTTATCAGTTTCAAACCCCGGGTTTAGTATTGATGGCGAAATTACGCTTTATTAATAAGACCTGTGGCGGCACTGATATGCTGCAACAAAAACCCCGGCTAAACCGGGGCTTTGAATAAATTATTGACTGATTCCTTCCAGCGACAGGTAAAAGGCATAGCGCAGTGCCACATCATCAAGGTACTTAAAGCGACCCGATTTGCCACCGTGCCCCGCTTCCATATTGGTTTTAAACAACAGCAGATTTTTATCCGTTTTCAGCCTGCGCAGCCTGGCAACCCACTTGGCTGGTTCAAAATACTGCACCTGGCTATCGTGAAGCCCGGTGGTAACCAGCATATTTGGGTAATTTTTTGCTTTTACATTGTCGTAAGGCGAGTACAACTTCATATAATCGTAAGCCTCCTTATTGGCTGGGTTTCCCCACTCATCATATTCATTGGTGGTAAGTGGTATGGATGGGTCACTCATTGTAGTAATCACATCCACATAAGGTACATCAGCCACTACCCCATTCCACAAGTCGGGGCGCATATTTACAATG
>JANMDL010000121.1:0-1710 GCA_031376295.1 Chitinophagales bacterium | reverse complement strand
CGGTAAAAATTGGCGATTGAAGAAAAATATTTTGGGTATTGCATACCCTGTAAGTATAGTGAACATTTGTTCACAAGTCAATGGCTAATATAAAACGAGATATCGCTAAAGAAAGACTTACGATTTATAGTTTTGAACCCGTTCAGTTTGCGGAGTAAAACTTAAAAAAACACGGCTTAGATAGCCATGTTTTTTTAAGCATTGTCAAACAGCCATTAATTTGGTAATATATAGTAGTAAGAAATTTTTAAATAATAAGTTTGACACCAGAATCTAACGCAACACTATTGGCGCGAAGCGCCAAAACTGTTAGGTTAGATTCATATGAATAAATATAAAAGATTAAGCGTGGATGAGCGGGAGGAAATCAGTCGAATGCTCGCTCAAAAGTGTTCTTTACAACATATCGCTAAATCATTGGGACGTTTCACCAGCACTATCAGCCGTGAAATCAAATCCGGTAGTTGCAATAAGTATACGTATCGAGCAAGTAAAGCCCAAGCGCGCGCGTTCAGGAATAGTCGGAAAAGAAAGCTGGGCAAGTATGTTTTAGATGACAATCTAAAACTCAAACGTTACGTTTATCGCAAATTGCGTCTCCAGTGGTCGCCAACTCAAATTGCCGAAACTCTGAAAATGGATTATCCTATGGACATGAATATGACCATATCTCCAGAATCCATTTACACTTACCTGTTCGTTCTGCCCAAAGGAACACTCAAAAAAGAGTTGCTCTCTTGTTTAAGACAAAACCGCAAGCGTCGCCGCAAACAGCGGCGAGGCGTGGAATCTAAGCGTAAACTAGAGGATATGCTCAGTATTGAAGAGCGTCCCCAAGAGGTTGAAGACAGAATTGTCCCCGGCCATTGGGAGGGCGATCTAATTGTTGGAAAGAACAATCGTTCGGCTCTTGGCACTCTGGTGGAGCGCACGACCCGCACGACTATACTTGTCCCGATTAAAAACAGAAATGCAGATGTGGTGGCCAAGGCATTCGCCAAGGTAGTTAAGAGGCTGCCAAAAGAAATGAAACTAACTTTAACTTACGACCAAGGCCGTGAAATGGCTCAGCATAAATTATTTACCAAAATTACCGGTGTCAAAGTGTACTTCGCGCACCCGCGAAGCCCGTGGGAACGAGGCACTAACGAAAACACCAACGGACTGATTAGACAGTATTTTCCTAAAGGAACTGACTTTACCAAAGTATCTAGATACGAAGTGAAAAGAGCGCAAGATCGATTGAACGGACGACCGAGAAAAACACTGGGTTACCTCACACCATACGAGGTGTTTAACAAATTAATTCATTACTAACGCTGTTGCGTTAGAAGCTGGGATCTATGTAATTTAATTTAATTTTTAATTCTATTCTATGTCCACAAAACTTTCTTCCATCACCCTCAGTATAGCCGCAATTAGTATATTCGCGGCCAGCGTTACAACATCAGCCCAAGCTGAAACTACCTCAACAGGGGCTAATTCCCCCCTGCTCAGCGGCGACGGTTCTGGGATAACCGTTAAAAGTATTTCCTTGACACCGTCAGCGCCAGCGGCGGGGAGCACAACTTTGTCAGGAACAATCTTTGTCGGAGGAGCTTTTTCGTTGGGTGGTACAGCAACCCCTACGCAAAGCATCTCAGTTGTTGTTCCAGGCGGTACAACGTCCGTAACCACCAAAGCACAATTAACACCCGCCGAATGTAGTGG
>JANMDL010000119.1:0-3496 GCA_031376295.1 Chitinophagales bacterium | reverse complement strand
GCCATGATGGCTAAAGCGCCTTTTGATGAAAAGGAATATGACGGAGACTTGTGTGTAAACAGCCTTTGGGGCGAAAAGGGCTACAGCACTAATGAGCGCACAGGCATACGCCCCACCCTTGAGTTGAATGGCATTTGGGGTGGCTATACCGGCGAAGGTGCCAAAACAGTGCTTCCTTCCAAAGCTTATGCAAAAATTTCGGCAAGGCTGGTACCCAACCAAAGCTGCGAAGTGATTACAGAAAAGTTACTGAACTATTTCCGCAGCATTGCCCCTGCTGGCATAGAAGTAAAAGCTGAGAACCACCATGGCGGCGAACCTTATATGACACCTGTAGACAGCATTGCTTACAAAGCAGCAGCAGCGGCCATTAAAGATACTTTTGGCAAGGATGCCATACCCGTGCGTGGGGGCGGCAGTATACCTATATGTGCCTTGTTTGAAAAAGAATTGGGTATTAAAATTGTATTTATGGGTTTTGGGCTGGATAGTGATAACCTGCACAGTCCTAACGAAAAGTACGATGTGTTCAATTTTTACAAGGGTATTGAGACCATCCCCTACTTTCACCAGCATTTTGCGGAGATGCAGGGGTAAAGATGGTTTAATGTATAAAAATCCCGGGCAATTATGTTCCGGGATTTTTTTATTTACCAAATCCTTTCGGTTATTGATGGATATTTTCTATTTTTGCCGCCCGTTTAATAGTTTAGCCGCTTTTTTACGGATGTTGCCGGGGTAGCTCAGCTGGTTAGAGCATCGGATTCATACCCGCCTGTGGCGGACGGCAGAAAGAAACCAGGTATTTGAAATCAGAAAAACAACCAGATAATACGCCGGGGTAGCTCAGCTGGTTAGAGCATCGGATTCATAACCCGAAGGTCGGCAGTTCAAGTCTGCTCTCCGGTACTAAAGGCTATCTTAAAAGTGATTTTGAGATAGCTTTTTTTATAGCTACAAGTGAATATATGTTCACCACTTACACATTGTATTCGATAAAATTCAAAAAGCATTATTATTGATATTCTTCCGATATGGAAAAAGACTCCGCTCTCACAACGCTTTAGGAGATGATTGGACTGCTAAATACAGACCCTGGGTAATCATACACTCTAAGATATTCCCTACAAAAAAAGAAGCGATGACTTATGAAAAGTGGCTAAAATCCGGCCAAGGAAGGGAATTTGTAAAAAAGCTGCCCCATCCTGAAAAATAATTGCCTTGATAATCTGCGAATCAGATTCATATCCGCCCTTGGCGGATGGCAGTTCAAGTCTGCTCTCCGGTACTAAAGCCTCCTTTTCAGTAGGTTTTTTCTTTCCACCTTAGTTTCAATAACTGCTGCTTTCTGTTTCTGATTAATCAATGCAATTAGTCCTGCATTTTTAATATACCAGAAAAACCCTATATTTACTACCACTAGCAATACTAATCACTAAATAACCGGGAAGCCGAAAACGGGATAACAGAGTAGGCCCAAAAAACCATTTACCATGACAATAGGACAAATTAAAGAAGCTTCCCTTTCTTCTACTGTTAATGCCACCAAGTTTATGAATGCCATTAACGCTACCTGTGTAAAATTTGACATCAGCACGCCCATACGCCAGCTTTGCTTTTTGGCTCAGGTGGGTCACGAAAGCGGAGGACTGTTTTTTACCGAAGAGCTGGCCAGCGGTGCTGCTTATGAGGGCCGGAAAAATCTGGGCAATACTCAAAAAGGCGATGGTATAAAATTTAAGGGCCGTGGTTTGATACAGATTACCGGCCGTACCAATTACGGGGCTGTGGGTACTGCATTAGGGATAGATTTAATCAAGAACCCCACCCTGCTCGGCGGCAAAAATGTTAACGTATGCACGGCAGATCAAATAAAAAATGCGGCATTGAGCGCCGGTTGGTTTTGGAACAGCCGCAAACTGAATGATATTGCTGATAAGATCATTATTACCAAACCGATTGACAGCGGTGCTAATCTTGAAAATTTTACATTGATAACCAAAAAAATAAATGGTGGTACCAATGGCCTCAACGACAGGCTGAGCCGCTACAAGGCAGGGGTTAAGTTTTTTTAATGCTTGCCGCAGTTGAAAATCCAGGTTTACGAAGTGTAAAGTTAATGGAAGTGGGAGCCGTAACGAAGCATGCTTGCTATGCCCGCTGCGGCAAATTTAAACCTGCTATTCAAAGTTGCCGGTATTTTTCCGGCCCGGGGGCGTCCTCATTGCGTGGACATATAAACAGACATAAGCCAATTGATATTTTTTATTCAAACTGAGCCATTACCTAAAATGGGTACATTTCAAATTCGCGGAGCGGGGCGGCAGCAAAACTGTTGCAATAACTAAAGTACGAAAGAAGAATGATGAACAGCGAGGCTTGCTCGCTATAGCGGGCAAAGCCCCGCCATGACGGACCACAGGTGCAGAGTGAAACCTCTGTATGTGGAAACTCCGAACTTATCAATTTTTTCGCCGCCACCTGTGCATGTGATCAGCGGCGATTGGATTTTTTCTATTGATTATCAAGCAGATAGAGGTGAGTTATGTATAACAGGTTATACAGCAGGAAACCTGGTGAGGTTTGAAATACATCCTTACTAAAAACGGGGCCGCTTCATTTTTCCTGTATCTTTGACTGCTTTTGACAATTTACGGCAACGTATATAACAAAAGCATCAATTAATAACTATTTGTAATATCACCTGCAGCAACACTTTTAAAAAAGGTGTGGGTTAATTGTACGGATAAAGCTTACACCTGGTGGGGTCTGCGGGTTAAACCCCAAGTTTTATGACCAGGAAATCACTTGTAATGGTATTTGCTATTGGAGCAACTGCACTGTTTTTAACACTACTTTTTACAAACAAACACAAGGTTAATCAAGAGGCTGCTTTGCAGAACAGGGAAGCAGCGGGCGAAGCTTTGCCTGAAACGGAAGAAAACGGAGCAGACAAGCAATTGGACAACTGGTTTCAGCAAAAGGGTTATCCAAATCCGGATAACCTTTCTGCCAAATACCAGCATGCCTGGGAGGAGTATATTAAATTGAAAGAAAATGTACCTGGCGGCCAGGCAAGCCGTGCGTTAAATACTGCTGCCTGGGTTCCTGTGGGGCCACAAGTATTTGGAGGCAGGGTGCTCAGTCTCGCCATTAACAGGCTGGCAAATGCCGGTGGCAGCCGCACCCTTTTTGCAGGTAGTGCCAGTGGCGGTATATGGAAATCGTACAGTGGCGGGGTTGGTGCCGCGGCCTGGCAACCCGTAGTAACCAATACTCAGGTGCTGGGCCTATCAAGCATTGTGTATCATCCAACTGACACCAGTATATTGCTGGCGGGTACGGGGGAAGTGTACCGGGTAGACACAGTGGTAAATGGTGCAAATTCAGCCAACCAAACCGGTAATAACGGCCGTGTGGTTTGGAAAACAAGGGGGACTTATGGTATAGGCATTTTACGCAGCACCAATGCCGGAAATACCTGGACGCAGATACT
>JANMDL010000106.1:0-1620 GCA_031376295.1 Chitinophagales bacterium | reverse complement strand
GTCATACTAGCCGGGTGATTGATTAAGGATTCTACTCCACCCAGACTTTCGGCCAGGGAAAATAAATGAGTACTGGTTAAAACTTTGTTGGCGGCCTCTATGCTGTCATCCTTTAATTCAAAACTTATCATGCCGCCAAAGCCACGCATTTGTTTTTTGGCAACTGTATAGCCTGCATTGTCTTCAAAACCGGGCCAGTAAACTTTTGCAATTTTTGAATGGTTGCGTAACCAACGGGCAATTTTTTCTCCGTTTTCGCAATGCTGCCTCATACGCACATGCAGCGTTTTAATGCCACGCAAAACCAAAAAACAATCCATTGGGCCGGGTACGGCACCACAGCTTTTCTGTATAAAAAATAATTTTTCCCGAAGGTCCGCATCGTTCATCATCAAAGCTCCCTGTATAACATCGCTGTGGCCACCCAGATATTTTGTGGCTGAGTGCATAACAATATCAGCACCTTGATCTAACGGGTTTTGTAAATAAGGTGATGCAAAAGTGTTATCAACACAAAGCAATGCATTGGCAGCTTTTGATATGACTGCAATTGCATCAATATCAGTAATGTTCATCAACGGATTTGTTGGTGTTTCCAACCATATCATTTTTGTGTTGGCAGTTACAGCAGCCTGCACATTGGCTGCATTGGTTGTATCAACATAAATAAATTTTATGCCGTAGCGCTCCCAAACTTTTGTAAATAAACGGTAACTGCCGCCGTACATGTCGCTGGCAGCAATCACTTCATCGCCGGGGTTTAATAACTTTATAACACTATCAGTTGCCGCTACGCCGCTGCCAAAAGCCAAACCAAATTTTGCGTTTTCAATAATGGCATAAGCATCTTCCAATGCTTTACGGGTTGGGTTTTGTGAGCGGGCATATTCGTAACCTTTATTTTTACCAGGGGCTTCCTGTACGTAAGTGCTGGTTTGGTAAATAGGCGTCATAATAGCACCGGTACTCGGATCAGGCTCGGCACCAGCGTGAATAATTTTTGTAGCAAGCTTCATTTCTATAGTAATTTTAAAGTGATTATTATTGAGATGCAAAGGTGGGAAATTTAAAGGGATTTACAAGTTATACCAAACTGAATTTCATAATAAGAATTGTGTGTTGGCTGAAATTTAAGTAAGCCTTTGTGGGCGGGCATTTGGTAATTACCGGTTAAGTGACTATGAAAATTTAACCGGTATCAGATTACCTGCGCCGCACAGAGGTAACGCCAGTCGTAGTTTTTATCGGCATGGGCAGCCAGCGGCTCTACTTTTTTGTTTACTGCATTTTTTGTAAGAATACCTGCGTTTGCCAGTTTCTTTTTTGCTTCATGTATATAATCCTGTACAGTATGGTCTTCCATCCAGGTTTTTTGTGGAGGTTCAAAACCAACTTTTTCTTTGCGCCACACAATAGCATCGGGTAACTTTTTATCCATGGCATTGCGCAATAAAAATTTTGTCCAGCCATCGTGAATTTTTAATTGCGATGGGAGAGAAAAAACAAATTCCACCAGCTCATGATTTAAAAAAGGCAAACGAACTTCTCTGCCATGCGCCATGCTGTTTCTATCGGCAAAGCGTAGCAATTCTTCCAAACCCATTTCGGTGATGTTAAAAT
>JANMDL010000099.1:0-9779 GCA_031376295.1 Chitinophagales bacterium | reverse complement strand
TTTTTAACCATTGGCGGACAGATATTATACGATAAAGCCGGAACGGTGGCACTGAGCGCTACGCATATATTGCCTGCCCTCAATTACCATAAATCAATAAGTGCCGAAAGAAACATGTACCTCTCCCTTGGTTTTATGGGTGGATGGGTGCAGCGCAGAATTGACCGCAGCAAAATAACCACCAACAGCCAGTTTGACGGCACAGGCTTTAACCCCGGCCTTTCCAACGGAGAAACCTTTGCCCGTTCCTCTTATTCTTACTTAGATGCAAGTGTTGGTATGACTTTTAATACACAGATTGGTGAGAATGAAGACAATAATATATATGCAGGCCTGGCTTACCACCATTTCAATAAAGCAACAAAAGTGTCGTTTTACGGCAATCCCAATTACGAAATGATACCCAAATGGGTGGGCTCGCTGGGTTTAAGGATGAATGTGAACGAGTACTCATTTTTTACCCTGTATGGCGATTACAGCAGCCAGGGGCCACATACCGAAACGGTAGCCGGTGCCCTTTACTCGTATAAACTGGACGATATGGACGATCCGAGGTACATCATCAACGCAGGGGCGTTTTTAAGATGGAAAGATGCTATTATACCCATGGCCAAATTAGATTTTAAACCATTATCAGTAACTGTAAGTTATGATGTAAACGTATCGCAATTGCGGGCCGCAAGCCAGGGCCGCGGCGGTTTTGAACTATCATTAACGTATCAAAAATATTTCGACAGGAACAATACCAGCCGTGAAGCTGTACGTTGCCCCCGTTTTTAGTCCAGAAAATATACAACAACATATCTGCAAAAAGTCGTGCGCTAACAATCAAGACTTTTGTTTTTATGGATTGTTTGGATAAAGAACCCCTTTGTTATGAAGGGGTTTCTTTTTTGTGCAAATAACCCCAATAACGGGATATTTCCTTTCTCAAAAAACAGTAACTAAGCCTGAAAACTAAATATTTTATCAAAAAAAGCATGAAAACAGCTCCTTTTCCCCCTCAAAATGCCTTTCCGGGGTAAATTACCAGTCATAAAAAAAAGTTAAATCCTGATATTAAATAATTATATTTGCTCAACTAAATTTTACTGCTTTGAAAAATTTTACTCTAAAGGTTGCAGCCATTGCATTTATGGCTGCCCTGTCTTTTAAGGGTATGGCACAAAAAAAAGATGCCAGCCCGCAGCAGCACAAATCATCAGGACATGATCACCAGCGTTGCAGTACCATGGAGTACTACGACAGGCTGATTCAGCAGGATCCCACACTTCCGGCAAAATGGAAAGCTGAAGGTGACCGTGTGTACAATGAGAATTTGCTGAAAGCTACTGCAGAACGTAATGCAAGGCCTAATACTCCAAACAGCGTTAATGCAATCATTTATATCCCTATTGTGTTTCACGTAGTGGGTACGGCTGCCAACCAGGCATTTGTAACAGATGAAATGGTTCAGCGCCAGGTTGACGTACTCAACAGGGATTTTGGTGGTCTTAACCCCGACAGTGTTAAGATTCCTGCTGCCTTTAAGCCCCTTTTTGGCCATGCAGAAATTCGTTTTTGCCTTGCCAAGCGCACCCCCACCGCCACTGCCACCAATGGTATTGAAAGAAGGGTAACTGCAGCAACCTTTACTGCGGGTACAGTTGGTAACCTGAAAAAAACTGCCAATGGCGGTTTAGACCAGTGGGATGGCAGCAAGTACTTTAACGTATGGGTAGGCAATTTTACTGATGGATTACTGGGTATTGCTACTTTCCCCAATACAGGTGCTGCCAACGAACAGGGTGTAGCTATACACTACGGTTCAATTGACCAGCCCTGCGGTTCTCCATTTGCCAATGCATTTGATGGAGGCCGTACACTGGTTCATGAAGCCGGTCACTACTTCTACCTCTTTCATATCTGGGGTGATGATGGTTCTGCCTGCTCAGGTAGTGACTGGGGTACTCCTTACGGTGCATTACCGGCAGCTTGTACAGATGATACGCCCAACCAGGCCGGCGCTACAAGCGGTTGCTTAACAGGTGTACGCACAGATGCCTGCTCACCAGCAGCACCTGGCTTTATGTACCAAAATTACATGGATTATACGGACGATGGCTGTTATGCCATGTTTACTAATGGACAGGTTTGCCGTGCGCAAGGTTGCTTAGACCTTCACAGGGCCTCTCTTAAAACTTCAGATGGTTGTACGCCTGTTGGCGCTCCCTCTACTGATGTAAGGGTTTCAGAAGTACTGAATCCAGTAAGCCGCGGTTATGCTTGCGGTTCAACTACTTCTTTCTGTAATCCTTTTGCACCACAAGTGCTGATTGTAAATGATGGCAGCACTACACTTACCTCTTTAGTAATAGACAGTAAAGTGGACGGCGTTGTTACCAACACATTCAACTGGAGTGGTTCATTAGTTCCCGGTGATATGGCGTATGTAACACTGGGTTTTGTAAACTCAACTACCGGTGCACACATTTTAACAGTTAAAACCCGCAACCCCAACGGTGGTGTGGACGTAAATACCAACAACGACAGTACCAATTCAAGGTTCAACCAGGCCGGCGGTGCTGGTGTAGCATTGCCCATCAGCGAAGGCTTTGAAGGTACTACCTTCCCTCCTGCAGGCTTTGCCATTTCAAACCCTGATGCAGGTATTACCTGGGCAAGAAGCACATTGGCTGCACAAACAGGTGTTGCTTCAGCAAGGATTAACCTGTACAACTATGGTACACGTGGCGCACAGGATATTTTACAAACTCCAAAAGTAAATACGCTTGGTGCCGATGTGGTAAGGGTTACATTTGATGTGGCTTATGCAAGGTACAGCGCTACTGATATTGATGAACTGGAAGTAGTTTATTCTATTGATTGCGGTATTACCTGGTTGCCAACAGGCTACAGGAAAAGCCAGCTTGCATTGGCTACCAACGGTGGAGCTTTTGTTACAGGAAGCTTTACCCCAACAGCAGCACAGTGGAGAAATGAAGTAATTGATATCAATGTAGGTTGCGGTACACCGGTACCTTCAATGGTAATCGGCCTCAGGTCGTACAACCAGTTTGGTAATAATATATATGTAGATAACCTGACCGTTAGCTCAGTTGCCGGTACAGCATTGGATGCAAAAGCGGTATCAATGTCGCCAATTGCTTCACCAATTTGCCCGGCTGGTCCTACTGGCGCTATTGCGCCAACATTCAGCTTTACCAACCAGGGTGCTACTGCGCTTACAAGTGCCACTATTGCCTACAGGATTGATAATGGCGCTCCTGTAAATACGCCATGGACCGGCAGCCTTGCAAAATGTGCTACCACAAGTTTTGCATTGCCAAGTATTTCAGTACCGGGCGGCAACCATACAATTACAGTGTACGTTACTGCACCAAATGGTGGTGTTGACTTAGTACCTGCCAACGATTCTGTCCGTCAGAATTTTTATGTACAGGAATCAATTGTACTGCCTGCTTTTGAAGGATTTGAATCAACAACCTTCCCGCCCACTGGTGGCTGGAACCGTTTTAATCCTGATAATGGTACTACATTGCAGCGCTCAACCCTGGCTGCCAAAACCGGCGTAGCATCTATGCGGATAGATTTGTATAATTATGTAGCACAAGGCCAGATAGACAGGCTGGCTACACCAAATATCAGCCTTGCTGGTTTGGATTCACTTAAACTGTCTTTTGATGTGGCTTATGCACAATTCTCTGCTGGCTTCTCAGATACATTAGAAGTGCTGTACTCAACCAACTGCGGTGTTACCTGGTTGCCAACCGGCTACAAAAAGGGTGGTACTCAACTAAACACATTACCGGGCAGCCCCAATGTTACTGCATCATTTACTCCTACTGCTGCACAGTGGAGAAATGAGCAGATTAATATCAGCACCTGTAACTTTACATCACCTACTATTATGTATGGTATTCAGGTTAAAAACGGGTACGGTAATAACTTATACCTGGATAACATTACACTTACGCCAGTTACTACAGCCCAGTACAACGCAGCTACACTCAGCATTGTTGAGCCATCAGCTACATTGTGTACTACTTCATTTACACCAAGAGTTACCATTGCCAACTACAGCGGTATTGGCACTTTAACATCAGTGGCCATTAACTACCAGGTGGATAATAATCCCCCCGCAGTATTTAACTGGACAGGAACCTTAGCACGTTGTGCAAGTACAACTGTTACACTGCCGTCTGTAACTTCAGTACCGGGCAACCACATACTTACAGTGTACACAACAAACCCTAACAACAATCCCGACCAGCGTCCGAACAACGATACTGTAAGGAAAGTGTTCAGTATTTCACCAATTGTAGCTACGCCAAGGGCTGAAGGATTTGAAGGAACCACCTTCCCTCCAACCGACTGGAGCGTTCAAAACCCTGATGGCCTGGTAACATGGGCAAGGGGTACCGGTAATGCAAGAACAGGTGCTGGTGCGATGGTGATGAGGAATTTCTCTTATCCTGTTGCCAACACAGTTGACAGGTTCTTCTCTCCTGTAATGCAGAACAGTGCTGCTTTAGACTCCGTATTTGTATCATTCGATTATGCTTATGCACAGGGCAGTCAATACCCCGGTGCTACTGCAAGGCCGCTGGATACACTTGAACTGCTGGTAACTACCGATTGCGGTGCCACTTTCAAAACGGTATGGAAGAAATGGGGTGAAGATTTGCAAACAATCAACGATCCTAACTACTCCAATGGCCTGGCATTTGCTCCTTCAACTGCCATGTACAAAAACCTGAGGGTGTACCTTACTCCTTTTGTAGGTGCTACCAACTTCCAGGTGTACTGGGTTGCCAAAAGCAACAGGCAGAACGACCTTTGGATTGACAATATCAACATCAGCAGCAAAACACTGCCTAAGCGCCTTAAAGACCAGGGCTACCTGATTTATCCTAATCCGTTTGAGAATGGCTTCAGGATACATCATTGGCAGGCTCCGCAGGATCTGCGTGGTGTTCAGATATTTAATGCTGGTGGTCAATTAGTTTGGGACAAGCGTTACAGCGGTAATGCCGATACTGAAATTATGGTTGATATGAGCAAACTAAGCAAAGGAACTTATACAGTGAAAATGACTTACACCAGTAAGGTGGTGATAGAGAAGATTGTAAAAGTGAAATAACATACAAGTTATAATAGCCTTAAAAGGGGTCGCAATAAAATGCGGCCCCTTTTGTTTTACAATATCATATTTTATCCCTAAAAGTAGTGCAGATGATCTTATTCTAACCAGTTTTACCCCAAACGCAGCGCAGATAGCTTCATTCTAAAAAAATTTGCCTTAAATGCAGCGCAGATGACATCATTCCAGCCAGTTTTACGCTAAACGCAGCGCAGATAGCTTCATTCCAAAAAAATTTGCCCCAAACGCAGCGCAGATAGCTTCATTCCAAAAAGATTTGCCTTAAACGCAGCGCAGATAGCTTCATTCAAACCAACTTTGCCCCAAACGCAGCGCAGATAAACCCAACCCAGCCAGTTTTACCCTAAACGCAGTGCGGATGGCTTCACTCTAACCAGCTTTGAATTAAAAACTGCGCATAATAGGCCGGCACTTCAATCTTTCTGCTATTTTTTGCTGAAAAAAGTTAATGATTTATTAAAATCATCTACAGCCTTCTTGAGGTATTCAGTTGCTTTTTAATTTTAGATATTCTTAATCTAAAAACTATAAAAAATTATGAAACAGTTACAAAACATCAGCCTAACCAGGCTTACCGTGTTAGAATTTGGGCAACACATCAAAAGTATCCTCACTAACATCATTTTGCTGGGCGATGGCTTTGTTACCGATGCTATTTTAAATGACTATCTGCAAGCATTGCAAACCAAAATGGAAGGTTACGATAAGGCCATGCTGCAGGTAACCAAAAGTGATGAAACAGCCAAAATAGTGGCTGCTGATAAACTGCGGGACAATGCCCTTACCGCCCTTACCCGGTTACTATCTGTGTATGAGCTATCCGAAAATGAAGGCGAATTAGCAGCATATGAAAGCCTTAACACGCTTTTTAACACATACAAAGGCATTCAAAAATGGAATTTTGAAGAAGAAAGTAATGGGATTGATAATTTGCTGGCCGATTTAGGTGATACTAAATACAAACCTCATGTAGAACTGCTAAAAATGCAGGCGTGGGTAGCGCTGGCTGCAAATAATAATACAGCTTTTAAAACACTGTTTGCCGCACGAACACAAGAAGCATCGGGCAAAGAAAGTTTTGATGTAGCCGCCATGCGTAAAGATATAAAGGAAGTGTATGAAGATGCAACAGGCTATGTGCTTAGTATGGCAAAGGCACAAAATACCGACCAATACAATAAATGCCTTGACGTAATAAATACTGTGCGCAAATATTACCATGATTTATTGGCAAAGCGTACCGCTGGCACAAACGATGCAACTGCTGCGCCCATACCACCAATGGTATAATAAGTGCGAAGTAAATAAAGAAGCCTGGGGTATCTCAGGCTTCTTTATTTATATTAACAGGCAGTTGATTAAAAAACACCCCCGCATTACAGCAGGAGTGTTTGCCCGGCTACACTACATTGCCTCAGTAGCAGCCTTTTGCTTAAACGAAATCAGCTTAAAAGGATAACTTGACATATTTTATAATACTTCATATCCTACACAGGATGATAATGTAGCCATTTCCGGCGTTTAAAATTCAGGGATACTTTGCATTCAAATCCATAAAAACAAGCCCTGTACAATTTTCCTGCTCAATTTTTTCACGCAATCTTTCTGAAACACAATAGGTAGCGTAGCCATTTACTGTATTTTTTTCAATTACCATACCTCCCACTTTACCTGCAAAGCACTGTCTATCGTCATTTTGTAATTTAAGCTGAAAACTCCTAAATCGTTGTAAGTACCCATGTTTTTTATCACGGTATCTTTTGCATACAGGGTTGGCCATATCCCAATATCATGCTTTGCATAAAATGTTGAGTCAGTAACAGCTTGCTGAACTTGCTGGCCAGGCATTACAGTGGCAAAAAACAAGGAGGTGCTGCTACCCTGGCTGCTGCTGATGCGAACCATGATACTGTCGAACGCCTTGCCTGACTGGTTGCAGATATGTATCGTATAGTGGCTGTTGCCGCAACCGGATATTATTATCACTGTAAATAAAACAATAAATACTGTTTTCATTGTCTAACTTTTAGTAGGTTAAAATACCCCCACCTTTCGGCAGGGGTATGCCCGGATTCAGCTTGCATGGCTTTTCTTATGCCTGAACTGTTAGTGAATAAATTTTATTGATTGCACCTATTGTAATATACACCCTTGTTTTATTTACTCTTATCGCCTGCTTTTTATTTTTACCGTCGCCGCTTTTTTGCCACGGCATAGTTAAGCCTTACCGAATAGCTGGTAAACTTAGGCCAATCAGTAAACACACGGGAATAGCTAATCTGTGGTAGCCGGGCATAATCAATATTTATGTTTACAGGCAGCCCTGTCAATAAATGCAGGGGCAACTGCAGCCCAAGGCCGTAAGTAAATGATACCAATTTGTTATTATTAGCATCTGGAAAACCAAAATTGTAGATTGTTTCGTGGTAATAGCCACAACGCAGGGCAAGTAAATTGTACAATTGCGCCTCTGCCCCCCATCGTATGGCCCTGCGGTAAGCTGAGTTGAGCAGCTTTTGCCACTCCACCTGCCCCAATAGCTTTACAATGGGCACCGTATCCAGCAAAAAGGCTCTGCCATATTGCCACTGGTAGCTAATGCCGCTGCGCCATATCACGGGTATATCACGTTTTATACTGGCAATTGCAGATGTAGTTGTAAGAGAGCCTTTACTAATATTGGTAATGCTGCTGCCAATACTAATGCTACTGCGGATGGCAGGCAATGGTATTTTTTTTATCAACCCTGCATCTATATACACGGGCCTGCTCACCTTATCTCCATTGCCTGGCTGAAACACTAAATAATTTACATTTACCCCCACCAGCAGGTTGCGCAGTGGCTCTGATGATATGGTGAGCGTATTTCTTTGCTGATATGGCGTGGTTACCTGGCCCAGCACCTGTTCATTACCACTATTGTACATAAATTGCGACAGCCCCACCTGCAGGTACCGGCTGATGCGCCAGCCCCCGGCATAAAAACTATAATAGGCTTTTGTTAGAGCGTAGTATCCGGGGGGGGCCTGTGCTGTGTTAAACTCCAGCCTTTGTATGCGGGCTATGCCTGCCGGGTTAAATTGTACGCAGGAAAGGTCGCCATCTATAGCGGCATAAGCCTTGCCCAGTGCCTCTGCACGGGCGCTGGGCAATCTGCCAAAATGGAAGTCACGTAAATAGAACTCTTTATTTTGTGCAATACATAATGCCGCATACAGCAGTAAAGCGGGCAGCAACAATATGTGCAGGCGCTTTCTCATCTTACTAATACTACATTTCCATAAGGCACACCCTCGCCATTGGTGGCACCATACAGGTTGGTGTAGCAGCCTACAATTTTTACCCGCCATACATAATTGTCCATATCTTGTGGCCTTCCCCTATAGGTACCATCCCAGCTATAGTCGGCACTGGTAGGGCCAGCAGAGTGAAACAATAAGTTGCCCCAGCGATTGTATACATCAAATTCTGAGCCGGGATAGTCTTCTAAATTAATGGGTCTGAAAACATCGTTATTCCCATCGTTATTGGGCGTAAAACTATTGGGCACAAATACTTTGCGGGGCCGCTGCACTACCACAGTTTGTGTATTAGATGACGTGCAGCCATAGTTGGTATTGGTTACCTGCACAGAAAAATTGTAAGTAATGGTTCCCTGGGGTGGCCCGGTGGGGGATGGCACCGGCGGCGTTGGCAACACAATTATAGCAGGGTTTGATATGGGATTATTGATATAAGTAGCGGGCGACCATAAAAAACTATAATTAAGTGCAGATGCCTCGTCAGGGTCGGAATACTGCAACCTGTATATGGCAGCAAATTGTACAGTGGGAACAGACCCACTGCAAGAATATGCTTTTTCGGTTCTTGCATCTACGACCATTTTTTGTACAAAGTACGTAATTGCGTTGGATAAAACAAACTGTGCCGGGTTAGCACTTTCGTAGCTGCGCATACGGTATTGATATACACCTGCCACCGGCTCGGTAATGGTATGGTTAATGCTGGTGGCTCCTGCAATATTTGCCCAGGTGATGCCGTTGTCAGCGCTTCGTTCCCACTGGAAAGCAGGGTTGGCAAAGGGGATAGTGCTTGGCCAGCGGGCATAAAGGTTTGCCGTGCCGGTATTGCAAACATGCTCCTTATTAACTTGCGTAGTGGCCGAAAAGGAGGCGATAATGGGCGGGTAGCAGGGTGCAAAAGAAATATCATCCACTACCATATCATTACCTACATTTGCCGGATTAGGTCGGGTATTTACCATATATACCTGTATATCATTTGCACTGGTATTTGCCAAATCAAACATAAAGCCCACTTTTTGCCACTGAAAGGGAATAGTAACCGGTATTTCAATAGAGCCGCTGCTGCCTAATAAATTGCCAGTTGCAAAGTCATATACCTCAAACCGTATAATGGGGTTTTGCCCATCGTAGTTGTTGTACATATTGCCCACCCAGGCAGAAAACTCATAGCGGTAAGCGGTATTGGGCAAAGGAATTTTTTTTGTGTAAATGATATTCCGATTATCATCGGCATTAATCATCATCATGTAGCCATTAGGGTTGCCTGTATGGTCAGCAGGTATATTGTGCCACGATGAGCGGCAGTTGGC
>JANMDL010000003.1:0-7092 GCA_031376295.1 Chitinophagales bacterium | reverse complement strand
ATGGTATCCTGCCCAGTCGGTACAATCGATAGGCAGTTTCTGGCAACTGATGCATGCGGGTGGCTGGGAGTCTTTCCGTGCAGCATTGCATGACTATGATTATCCTGCCCAGAATTTTGTGTACGCAGATGTAAAGGGTAATATCGGGATGATTTGTGCCGGCAAAATGCCGGTAAAACCTGCGGGGTATAATGGCGGCCTGCTCGACGGAACTGTTTCACCAAAAGAAGCGTTTGTGCCCTTTGATTCATTGCCGCAGGCATATAACCCGGCTGTCGGTTTTTTATTTTCTGCCAACCAAAAGCCTGCTAACGACGGCAGGTATTATTCATCAAGGTGGAACGACGATTTGTTCAGACCGTCCAGGATAAAGCAAATGCTTTCTGCACCTCAGCTGGATTATGAAGATATGCGAAAGATGCAAATGGATGTTGTTGACTTATCTGTACAGCAACTGCAGCAACTGGTGGCAAAATATAGAGCAGGAAATAATATTACCGCCAACTGGAAGGCTTTTCTTAGCTGGGATGGCCAGGTAAAAGGGAATGACAGGCTTTCGGTTTTTTATAAAAAAGTGAGGGAAGCCGCTTACGGAACAGGTGATGAAATTGGGGCACAAATGGGTACTAAAAGCGCTCCTTCCTTTGAGCAGTTGCTGAATTTTTTCACCCGGGGCGACTCTGTATCGCACAACGGCAAAAAAATTTATGCAAAAGATTGTTTTTTAAAAATGATGAAGCGATCAGATTCGCTGTACAGCATAGTGGGTGGCGGACAGGCAGTAAATGCACCTGGCAATGCCGCACCACTGTATGATTTTACAATACCCAATATATCCTTCCTGCCATTTTTAGAAACACCACTGCATGGGATGGGCGGTAATGACAATACCATCAGTGTAAATTATGAAGCGCATGCAGTTATCCGTACAATTGTAAAAATTGACAGCACCGGCATAGAATCATTTATGGTAAATGCAACAGGCCAGTCAGGCCGCATCAATAATGAACACTACTGGCAGCAACTGGATGCATGGAAGTACAATAACCTTCATGCAACCGGCTTTGCACAAAAAACGCCGGGCAGTATGCCGGTTAAATATAAAATAATCTTTAAAAAATAGACACATGAAAGTATTGAAATCTAAGCGTCTCGCTTTTGTAATCCTGCTGGTACTGATACACTTTTTTACATCTGGCACATGGCTGGTGGCAGCATTGGTGCTTGCCGGCGTTGCAGCAGGTTTTTTATTCAGGAACAGTGATGGTTTCTGGCAATCTTTTTTTGCCGGAGAACTGCTTGCGGGGCTTTTGTTTGTATTGAGTGCAATGTTTATCGACGGTCAAAATGTTCAGGCAGTTACAAGAAATGCGGGTATTTCGGCAAACCTGCTGCTGCTTGCTTCTGTACTGGTAAACGTGATAGCTGCATTAATCTGTACAGGATTGCCGGTATTGTTTATCCGCTGGTTTGTACCTGCTGTAAAACCAGCCGTATCCAGGTGATAGTGCATTTTTTCTTTTTTGAATAACTAAATAAAAAATCATATAATTTATGGAAAGGGTATATCTTAAACCTAATGTAGTAATTGAGCCATTAATCGACTCATGGTATGCATGGCCGCACCTGGTGGCACCTGCTACTGCTTCGCTGAATATAGTAAAGCGGCATATGGATATCATTGATTCTTATATTCAAAACCCGGAAGGGCATGCACAGGCATGTGCCGACCCTAAAATGCTGGGCGGACCTTTTATGGACCTCGGTGGCAAAAGGGTGGATGAGGTAAAGGAGTTGCGTGATCAAACAATTGCAGAAAGGAGTATCATGTTCGAAATGGCAAAAGCCATTAAGGAACTGAACAACATGCTGCAGGCAAATGCCACCGGGTATTCGCTGGAGTCACTATATGCCAAAGTGCCCGATATACTGAAGGGATATGTGGAACTTTTTTACGACCTGAATAATAATCCATCTTTCCGTTTTTTTGAATCACTCCTGTACAAGAGTAAATTTTATGATACAAGCACGCAAAGCGTAGCATTGTGGGTTACCAATAACGATGAGCGTCCGTTTGCCCTCAGCACACCCAGGCTGAGTGAAGACAATGTTTTGCGGCTGGGTATTCCATTCAGCCATAAAGGAATTGATGAACTGGCTAAAATGAAAAGAACACCACAGCCGCTTTCTTATATCAAAGCCGCACTTGGCATAAGCCCCGACCAGGAAGCCTTGTTTGAAACATTCTTTTCTGCTGAAGCAATGCCTGCTTACAAAAAATACAAAGGAGACAAGGTGCGGATGCGCTATTTTGGCCATGCCTGCATATTGGTGGAAACAAAGGATGTGTCGATATTACTCGACCCGCTGATCAGTTATTACGGATACGATTCTGATGTAGCACACTTTTCAGATGCAGATTTACCGGATGAAATTGATTACGCATTTATTACACACAATCACCAGGACCATATCCTGTTTGAAACCTTATTACCCCTGCGGCATAAAATAAAGAACCTGATTGTGCCCCGCACCCGTGGCGGAAGGCTGGAAGACCCGGAACTTGGCCGCATACTTAAAAATATCGGGTTTAACAATGTAGTGGAAGTGGATGAAATGGAAGCGATTGAGTTTGCTGATGCTGTGATTACCGGCTTGCCATTTACAGGCGAACACAGCGACCTCAATATCCAGACTAAATTGTGCTACCATGTAAAGGCAGGGGAATTCAGTTTCATGTTTATGGCAGATTCACGCATTATGGAACCAGCACTCTACCGGCATATACATCAGCAAACCGGCGATGTGGATGTGATATTCCTTGGAATGGAATGTGATGGTGCCCCGCTGAGCTGGTTGTATGGTCCGCTGATGAATAAAAAACTGTCAAGAGACCAGGACAGCAGCAGGAGGCTTGCGGGCTCAGATTGCGAAAAAGGATTGTCGCTGGTGGACATTTTTAACCCGAAGGAATTATATGTGTATGCTATGGGGCAGGAGCCTTGGCTCGAATTCATCAGCAGCATAAAATACACCGATGAGTCGAACCCCATTGTACAGTCGAACAGGCTTATTGAGATATGCAGGGAAAGAGGACTTGTTGCAGAGCGCTTATTCGGTGAAAAAGAAATACTGTACGAAAAAACGCCAGAATTAGAATTTGCATAAATCCTGTCAGAATTATGCAGGCCAGGTACAGGCCGCATACACAAATAAAGTTCCGCAGGCTCTTTTGTTAAGAGGAAAGAACTTTAAAACTGCTGCTTAGAATATGCATATTACTGCAACGAAAATTATAACCAACTTTTAAACTCACCGGCTTTACAGTGCTAAGTAACACCGGAATTACAGGTTCTTAAAAAGTAAGAAAAATTATGGAATCAATCAATATGTATGATTTGCTCACCCAACTGAGGGAGAAAGGTATAGGGGTGCAGCTGGATGATGAAAACAATCTTGAAATTGATGCGCCCAAAGGCGCATTGGATTCAGCACTGCTCTCAGGTTTAAAACAACACAAACCTGCACTGGTTAAATACCTTGGAAAAAATAATGCAGAGACCCGTGTTGATTTTATCCTGCCTGCATCACCCGCAGCTGCATACGATTTGTCGTCTTCGCAAATGCGCTTGTGGATTGCCGAAAAACTCCATGGAAATACCGGGGCAAATAATTTTTCGTCTGTAACAAGGTTGCCGCAGTCAATTAACCCCGTGATTTTTAAACGGGCAATAAAAGCTTTAACAGAGCGGCATGAAATATTGCGGACAGTATTTACAGAAGATGAAAACAATATTGCGAAACAATGGGTGAAGCAATCAGAAAACATACCTGTTGCATTTGAATTCTTTGACTATTCAGAAAGTGAACCAGGCAATTTGAATATGGCGGAAGAGAAAATAGAAGCAGATAAGTATCTTCCCTTTGATTTGCAAAACGGCCCTTTATTCAGGGGTATGATTTTTAAGCTTGCAGATAATGACTGCCTGGTATATTATAACCTGCATCACCTGGTTACGGATGGCTGGTCATTAAATGTATTGCACAATGATATGCTCGCATTTTATAAGGCGTTTGAGTTGGGTGTACAGCCTGATTTGGAAGTGTTGACGATACAGTATAAAGATTATGCTGTATGGCAACAGCAGCAATTAAAGGGAAATGGGTTCGATAAACACAAGGGTTACTGGAAAAATAAATTGAGCGGGGTTTTACCCGAAATTGATTTGTTTGGCTCAAACAACCGCAAGTCAAAAGGGCGGGGGCTTAACGGGCACATGCTTAAAACGGCTATTCATCCGGCTACTGTAGCAAAACTAAAAGCTGTATGCAATACACAGAATGCTACGTTGTTTATGGGCCTTGTGGCATCACTTAAGGCATTGCTTTTCCGTTATACCGGACAGTTAAACCTGCTTGTTGGTATGCCGGTTACTGGCCGTGACATCAGCGTTTTGCACAAGCAAATAGGCTTTTATATCAACAGTGTTCCTTTGTACACTTCATTTGATGCAAGCGGCTCATTTTCTCATCTCCTGGGAAAAGTTAAAACTACGTTGCTTGAGGCTTACAGCCACCAGTCATATCCGCTTGATAACCTGCTGGAAGATATCGGGTATGTAAGGAAACCCAACCGCGGCCTGCTGATGGATGTGATAATAGCCCTGCATAATTTCAGGGAACTGGCAGAAGGCGCAGACGAAAAAAATGCATATTTCAGCGAATCAATTGATGATTTTGGCCGGCTGGAAGTGCAGGCTGATATTATGTTTGACCTTATTGAAGTAAACGATTTTATTGATTTAAGACTGAAATACAATAGCGATGTTTATACAAGAGAGGAAATGGAACGCCTGATCAGGAATTTTAAAAACCTGGTGGAACAGCTTGCGGGCAGCCCCGGAATTTCCATATCAGGCTTTGATTTTCTTTCTGGAAAAGAAACAGCAACATTGCTCGATGGGTTTAACCCGGAAGCAAATGAGTTTGCCCCTGGTAAAAGTATGCTTGACTTATTCAGCACCGCAGTGGCAGAAAGGGGTACCCATACAGCCATTAATGATGGAAACCGCAAACTCACTTTCAAAGAACTTGACTGCCTTAGTAACCAGCTGGCAAACTATCTTTATGCTGCCGGTTTAAAAAATGAAGACATTATACCCGTTTGCCTCGAAAGGTCGGCAGACTTTATCATCAGTTTGCTGGCAATAGTAAAAGCAGGTTGTGCCTATCTTCCTGTGGATGTGCATACACCCGCAGAAAGAATACAGTATATACTTGAAGATACTTCAGCAAAAGTTATGATTACCAGCAGCCGGTATAAAACAGTAATTCCCGGTAAATGTAACATCGGTACTGTATTAATTGATGAAGAACGGGATGCTGTATCACAACAACCGGCAACACGCAGCTTTGATAATAAAGTAAATGGCAGCAGCCTTGCTTATGTTATTTATACATCAGGCTCAACCGGCAAGCCAAAAGGCGTAATGATAGAGCACCATAGCATGGTAAACCTTGTGCGCTGGTACGGGCAGCAGTATAATGTGGATACAAATAGCTGTTTTTCTGTTATGGCAGGAACGGGGTTTGATGCATGCGGAATGGAAATATGGGCTGGCCTGTTAAATGGATGCCCCCTTATTACCGGCAGTAATGAAGTGAAACTGGATGTGAAGCAATTACTGGTTTTTTTTGAAAAAAATAAAATTACGCATGCTGTTGTGCCAACTGCATTAATTCCGGCAATGGTTGCAGAAAAGCAGCCGGCAGATCTTGCCCTCAAATTTGTGAATGTTGGTGGAGACCGGTTTCCGTATGTAGATGTTGCTAATCTTTCTTATACACTAGTAAATGCATACGGGCCTACAGAAGCCACTGTAATGGTGTCGGATTATTGGTTGACCAATGAGTTGCCGGTAAACCAGGCCCCGCCAATTGGCAAACCTTTAGCAAATACCGAACTGTATGTGATGGATGCAAACGGCCGCCTGGCTCCGCTTGGCGTTCCGGGAGAGTTGTATATAGGAGGGGTACAATTGGCAAGGGGATACCTCAACCAGGCAGCTTTGACTGATACGAAATTTGTTCCGCATCCTTATAAAGCAGGGGAGCGGTTGTATCGTACCGGCGACTTTGTAAAATGGCTGCCAGATGGCAATCTTGAGTATATTGGAAGAAATGATAACCAGGTACAAATCCGTGGACACCGCATCGAAACAGATGAAGTAGAATACCATGTCCAGCAAATTGATGCCCTCGCAGGCGCTGTTACAGGAGTGGTGGTGAACAGCAACGGAGAACTGGCACTTGCTGTGTATTATAAAGCAGTGGAGGAATTGCAGCATGCTGTACTCAGAACCAGCTTAAAAGACCGGCTTCCGGAATACATGATTCCTTCCTTTTTTATTCGGTTGGATGAATTTCCACTTACTGCCAATGGAAAAATTGACAGAAAAAAACTGCCCGGACTGGAGAAGGCAGTACCGGTTACTGATGAAAACATCAATTTTGCCGGAAATGAAGTGGCTGAAAAGATTATTTTTATATGGAAAAAATTGCTGGACCTGGACACTATTAATGCTGCTGCCGACTTTTTTGATACAGGGGGACACAGCCTGAAGATGATGCAGCTGCAGAACACATATTATGAAACATTTAATGTGCAGGTGTCTATCCCGGATTTGTTTGCCGACTCTACAGTAGCCGGGCACAGCAAAATGATACAGGAAAAAATCCCTTCAATTTTTAATGAAATAGTAGCAGTGTCCCTGATGGATGATTATCCTGTTTCCGACGGGCAACGCAGGTTATGGATACTGAGCCAGGCAGAAGACACTTCAGTTGCTTATAATATGCCTGGCCGCACAGCATTGAGCGGGGAGTATGATGCAGCCTTATTTGAAAAGGCCATACAGCGTGTTATTGCCAGGCATGAAATACTCCGCACTGTTTTTAAAGAAGATGATTATGGGGAGTTGAGGCAGGTGATACTCCCTGAAAGCAGTACCAGCTTCAATATTACGGTTAAAAATTTTCTCTCGGTTTTTTATCAACAAGTCGTGTTTTAACTCAATTTCATCTTTTGAAACA
>JANMDL010000006.1:0-5077 GCA_031376295.1 Chitinophagales bacterium | reverse complement strand
AACAGGTTGAGGGTTTTGCGGCACATTTATTGACCCCACCCTCACTGATAATGAAAGGCTGTTGATGGAAAGCGTATTAAACAGGGTTTCGTTTATTTCAATATCCGGCCCCATTAATACCTGCATTACCGGATAAGGAGTTGTAAAGTTTCTGCCAGGATGCAATTTAAGGTCAAAAGGTATCACGGCTTTTTCCACTATGGGCAGGCAGATGTACAAAGTACCATCTGTTGTATCAAAAAAGTAGCCGCTCTCTTCCGGCATTGCTGTACTAAGGTTGCCGCCATTGGCATGCAAAGTTTTTATGGCAGCAGTATTTGCAGTAATTTTTTTACCAATTTTCAACCAGTCGTCCTCAGCAGTCAACCATATTTCAAGCGGCTTATTGGCAATATCACTTCTTAGTGCAGGCAGTTTTAACGCAATAATCCTGTTGCCACCCTGCAGCACCAGTTGTGGTGAGGCTATGGCAAAGCCGATTTGTGTTTCATTTTTTGCATTGAGCAGTATATTGGCAGCTTCTGTAAACTGGCAGATGTTGTTAATATTACTTTTGCTGCCGGCAATATTGCCAAATGTGGGCCATTTGGGTAAATCAGTTTCAAAAGGCTTGCCGTAACCATCGGCAGAATTTGCTACGGGCCGGGCATAAATACTTTTGATAGTGCTTATATCACCTGTTGCCGCAGCAGTTTTATCTTTTTCAATAAAAATTGTTTTCAGCTCTTTTACCTTTGCCTGGTTTACCACAAGGCTGGTTGCCGACTTGTATACCTGCTCTTTACCAGATGCATCTTTGCCTGCTGAAAATGCAGTGCCTGCAGGTATATCATACTGCACAATATCTTTAGCCAGTTCAAAAATTACATGTGTTTTATCGGGTATAGAATCTTTTGGTGTAAGCTGCAATACTTCTTTGTAATAAAAGTCGAGCATTCTGCCGGTGAGGCCGTTCATCTGCTCCTGTGCCAGTTTAAAAATTTGCAAAAAGGCTATAAACAGTGCCATATGCGGCTGGTGTGCAGGGTATTGCTCCAGCGCAAAACTCATATAATCGGGGCCCTTATCAATAAAGCCCTGGAGTGTGCTGTAAAAATCGTTGAATATATCGTCTGCATAAAGGGCAGCATTTCTTATTTTGTCATCAAGCGTTGCACCCTGGTAAATAGTTGCATCAGGGTCAACAGCGTCTTTCAATCCCCATGTTTCATCATTTTGAATACCCGAATAATCAAGATTCAGCGGATTTCTCGAATCAATAAATTTATACCCGTCTTCATAAGCCATAATGCGTTTCATCTGCCAGCGAAGGTGCGAATTGATGGCAAGGTCAAGGTCGGTTCGCAATGGGTTATCGGGTATGGCTACGCTGTACCACCTGTCGATACGTGTGGCAATACTGATACTGAGGGAAAAGGCTGCTGCCAGTTTTTCTGGTGAGGGGTCGGCATCTAAGCGCTCTCTCAGTTCATCATATTCCGTTTTCATAGCGGTGATGTTCAGTACTGCTACAGAAGCAGCTATCACAGCCATATCCCTTCTGAAAAACTCTCTCCAGTTTACCTTTCCCGGCTGCACTCCATCGTTGATGTAACTGCCTGGTATATCATAAAAACGTATCTGCCCGGCATAGCGCTTGGCAAAAACCAGCAGGTCTTCTATCGAGCGGTCGTCGATGGGTGCATAAGACGGATCCAAAGCCTTTAGATAGCGGCCCAACTGGCCTGATCCATCAAGGATAATATCTGTATTGCAATGACAGTTACTCATTTTTATTGTGTTAAATATGATCAATGGGTGTTTTAAAAAAGGTTTGCAGTTATATGCTGTCGGTCACTTATCATCCACGCTCAATATTGGTGGCTTCGTTTATGTAAAACGGATACACATAATTGTACCTTGTATTGGTAGTAATAACCGTGTAGGGAATATCAATATCCAGCACTCCCCTGTTGTGGTCGGGTGTGGATGTAAGTTCGCCTACAATAATTCTGGGCTCATGATACACCAATGCCTCGAATACAATTTTTTGTATCATCGCTATATTGGCCGGTGTCATCTGGTCGAACACATGGGGCTGCAGGTTGCAGCCGAAAGTAGGCAGCATCACCCTTTCGCCCGTAACGGTGGAGAGTATGATGTGAATACTGCTTTCTATATCTGCTTCGCCACTCAGCATTTCTACGCCATACCATTCCCTGCGGAAAGTGGGCGGAAAGCCCCAGCCGGTTCCCAGAAATGAACGATCAATTTTTTCCTGCATGATTACTTATCTTAAATGTTATCAATTTTATCCGCCAATTAATACGGTAGCAAGCCCGGCCACAATAGAACCTCCATGTGCGGTGCTATCACCCATCCTTGCGGCACCTTTACCCCCAATCAATACGGTGGCCGAAGCCTTTACAATACTGTCGGGCGGCCCTGCGCAGGTACACATATCACCCATCACAGCCGCAGGTGTGCCGCCAATAAGCACCGTGGGTACACCCGGCGGCAATATGGGCCCGCCTGTATGCGGGCTGCCGTTTGGGTTTACCTGCGGGCATGTATGATTGTCTCCTGCTCTTGCTGCTGCCGGCATTTTTATTAATTTATTTTTACAAATGTTCCTTTAATGATCACATCTTTGCCCGACCCGCCATTGATAGTAACATCTTTACCTGCACCTGCTTCAATGGTTATTCCTGCGCTGTCCATCTTTATGCTGTTACCGTTTTCGTCCTTCATTTCCATACTTCCGCCACCGCCGTCAATGATGAATGTTTTGGCCTGCTGGCCCACCGGTGCACTGATGGTGAGTTTTTTATTGGTATCATCAAAAATGAGTTTCAGTTTTTCCTTTGTTACAAACCCAAATTCCAGGTTGCCCTCCGTTTCGGGCAGGGGCGATTTTTTTGCATCCTTACTGTGCAGGCAACCGAGTATTACCGGCTCCCTGGGATCGTCGTTTAAAAAACCGAGTACCACTTCATCATCTGCTTCCGGCCTGAAGTACACGCCCCTTTCGGCTCCTGCATCAAGTGTAGCTACTCTTGCCCATATCCCTTCATTGCCCGATGTGATGGTGGGCACATGTACTTTTACCCGGTACTGTCCGCCCTCTTCGGTATCATCCACATCCACCACAATACCTATCTGCAAACCATTTATGCCGGGCAGCAAACCGGCAGCCGGTTTATTCATCACGTCTTCTTTTTTATAAAACCAATCTTCCTGCCAGCCAAACTGCACATCGCTCATCCAGTTGCCATCAAACTGGTGTAATACACCCGTAACAAATACATCGCCATTAAAACGGTCGCCTACACCATCGAGTGTAATGGTAACACCGGGCTTTATGGCTGCATTACCCTGTATTTTAACCCTGCCTACGGCTTTTGACATTTTATTGCGCATAGCGCAGGCATCTGCCCAGTTCTGCAACTGGTCCTGCTCAAGATGCCCGGTATGGGTGAGGTTTATTTCCGTACCAAGTACACTGCCCAGGTCATCGGAGGAGAGGTTGCCCGTTTCGGTAAAATCGGCTGTTCCTGTTTCCGAATCTTCAGCGGCTTGCTGGGTATAGTCCCATGAATGGCCAGTGATGCTTTGCACCTGCCTGCGGGCATCCATTTCAGCTTCAAACTCAAAAATATTTACGCCGTAAGTTGCTTCTAATACAGCAGCACCTGTAGCAGGTTTTTTTACTACCAGTTTGCCATCATCCGTAAGCACAAGCATACTGTTTGCTTCGGCACGGGTAAGGATAAAATCCCAGTCGGCAGCTTCAAATTGTACTAACTGCTTGTGTGCAAGTGAAGTAGATTCCACATCGGGAGTGGATTCGCCTGCCAATGAGCTGATAATATCACTGTCGGGTTTGTTGATGTGATAAGCACTCTTTCTGGCACCTGTGAGTTTAATGGCTATGTCTTTTGCTTCAATCATCAATACTGAAGTGCCTGCTTGCTGTACTTTTATACCATGCTTGATGATAATGCCTTCAAAAACCGTTTCCACATCACCGTGATAGCCCAACTCTATTTTTATTTCGCTGCCAGGCTTAAACTGGTCGTCGTTGCTGAGCGGAAAATCACGTTCGGGTACTGAGCCATCTAAAAAAACCAATTTTGCTGTCGCTATTTTATTGAAAGTTTTATTTACAGTAACCTGTTTGAGCAGTACTTCATTACTCAGCTCGGTACCATTAATAAATACTTTACGGCTTACAACATCAGTTGGTGGCTCTGAACCCGGTATAAGACTGTCTAAACCCATTCTGTTGTTTTAAAAATTGATTTACTTTTTAGCTATCGGCGGAAAAAGCAAAGTTGTCTGTGCCTCCAGCTTCCTGAAATTTTTAAGTTTATTTACTTTTGCCACCTGCAGGTAATACGCCTGTTTTTTATAAATTTTGTGTGTAAGCAATGGCAACAAATCCCATTGATTAACAGTTACCGAATGAGTAAGGTCGGGCGACGACAACATGGCCAGCGCCGCCATCAGGCCCGGAGTAACAACCTCTTTGAAAGTTGCTGATATTTTTGCTCTGATGGGCAGCCCGAACATATCAAACATGGTATAAGTAACTGTGGAAGACTGCAGCTTGCAATTGAGTATGAGCAATCCATACTGCAGTAAAAGCTTATTGGGTGTATGCTCCGTCCCATTCACTTTTGTTGTGGCCAGTCTGAAAAGCAGCACCTGTGCCGTTACTGGTATTTTTACGCCATTTGTATTTACGCCAGTTCCGTCAAGCATTATATCAATGCTGAATGTGCGTCCGGGTGTTCTTACATAAGCCTGCTCTTCACCTTCACTACCGGCTGCGGCCTGCTCTTCCCACTCGATTGTTTCGCTGATAGCAATCGTTTCGGGATTGAACATGGCCAGGAAAGGCACCCCATTGGGAAGCCCATTGCCATCAACCGGCAATATTTTAAGATTGAATGGCAGTTTTATTGCGCTTTGTGCATCCATTATCCTTCCTTTTTTTCTTTGATAATTTCTAATACTATTGCTGCCAGCTCAGCTTCGCTTGTGCTGCTGCCAGCCGGTGCAGTTGCAGCAGCAGCGCCTGAACCCGGCGTACTGC
>JANMDL010000945.1:0-6554 GCA_031376295.1 Chitinophagales bacterium | reverse complement strand
CACAGTAAAGAAGCATTGCAGCTAAAAAATATCTTTTCTGTGGTGCAACTTTTGCTCAGTTAAGCGATGATATTACAGATACCCGCAGCAAGAAAGAATCTTTTTTGAAAATAGGGCAAAAAGACATCAGGGCCGAAGTGGCTTCTTTTGCCATGGGCGGCATTGAGGAAAGTGTGGGTAAGCTTGAATTGGATAAAATACCTTTTACTGCCAAAACTGCCAATTCTATGAAGTTTGAAGGCCGCAATATCAAAGCATCCATTAGCACAGGGCCTTTTGAGGCTGCTAAACACAAACTGGAGTACGATGAAAAGTATTTAATAAAGATTGACAGAAAAACTTATTATGGCGGCTACCCCAACCTGCCAAAAACGCAGATAAGCAGTATCAGTTTGATTATTGATAAAGATACAGTGGTGATTCCGCCTGTTGCTTATTTTGACCTGTACAATCTCAATCTTGGTTATTTAGATAAAAAAGGCAACGAACGGTCCACCAATGGCATTTACATTTCTAAAGATAACCACACCATTTATTTTTACCTGTTCAGCAAAGATGACAGTGGCAGCTACGAAGTAACCTGGGTGATAAGGGATAAGAAGTACCTGAGAAGGGTGCTGGATTATGACATATTGTAACTGGCACCACTCAACCCTTCAGCAATCCTTTTTTAAGGGACTTACCGAAAAAGTAACCGGTAATACCTCCAATAAATGCACCTGCAAGTACCCAGGTAATCTTACCATCCGAAGCAAAATAAGCAATACCCAGCCCAACAACTGCAAACAGTACTGCGGCGGCTGTAACAATCCTTTCATTAGTTTTACTGCCACCAGGCGGCATTGGATGATTTGCCTGCTGCTGCTTATTATGGTGGTGCTGACGTTTTTTAGAAGATGGCATATCGTTTTTTGATAAATATACAAAAATATCCACTCACCATCAAAGACAGTACAGCAATATTTTTTACTGTACCAATTTGATGTAAAAAGTTTGTGCCGGCAAATCAACGCCTGAACCGGAAAAATTGGCGAAACCTACTGTTACCTGGTTGACAGCACTTACATAAGCCCAGGCAATTACAATGCCCGCTGGCAAAGTCGCAGCTGGCGAAATAGTTACCGTATTGCCAATTGCCGCACCAGTAAATCCGTAGTTGACATTACCGGTTGAGTTATTAGTGATAAATGGGGGATCTATGAGCCCCGAAGAAGCAATGACAGGGTTTTTAAGGCTTACCCAACCGGCAGCAGTATACGCTTCGGGGCTGCTGTTATCAGTATTGTAGCGCAGCATACCAGTATACAATGTTACGGGGCGTTGTACAGTTGTACCCACAGGAATAATCATGGCTGAGGTTGCATTTACATCCAGTACCGAACGGGGCCTTGAGGTAACGCCATCTGTTATCAGTACAGAATCGCCAAAACGGCTTGGCCCCTTACTTGTAAAAATACCCCAATTGCGTACTGAACCAACCCCTGTTGCATTTACATTACCTAAAAAAATACCATAGGCATTGCCGTCAACTTTGCCATTTAGAGCTGTGGACATGGTACTGAAATAACCGTAAACACTACCGGCTATCCTGGGCGTTCCAAGGGGCGACACATAACTGATATTGTTTTGAATGCCATACACAAAGCCAACAGTGTTTACACTATCCCGTATGCTCACTGAATTATTAATGCCATATACCAATTCGGCATAACCCTTGCCACGCACAGTAACGTTGCTTTGCACACCATACAAAATAGATACACTGTCGCTGCCGCCATAAGCATTGATACCCCGCAGGGCAACAATCAACCCCGGCTTTTGTGTAGCAGTGGGAAGTGTGGCAACATCGGAAGCAAGCCCGATGTAATTGGCCAAAAATGGGTTGGCAACAGCAATAGGGTCGTTATCAGCTTCATATACAAAATAAGCATTGGCACTGTTGAGGTTTTCTACCGGCCTGGCAAACCTGGAAGCTGTTGTTTTAAAAATAAACCGGTCGCTGTTGCCTTCGTCCAGGTTAAAAATACCTCCTGTGGATGTGCGGTAAAAACGGGTATCGGCAAACATGAATTTTTTGAAGTTAGGTGAATAATAAAATGAATCACCAACATTTACTGCCCGGCGGAAATACAGTTTAGCAGAAGATGTATCAAAGAACCACTCGCTGCTGTCGGCCACAATGGGCTTCCACTGGGCTGTTGGTTGGTAATACTGGTAAGTGCTGTTGGTAGAACTGTTATATACCATCAGCCCATTTGGCGGTGTGGTAATATTGTTCATTTGTGCCTGGGTAAGCCGTGGCAGCAAAAAGCCACGGGCAGTATCAGACAGTTCCAATACAGCTTTGGGATCGGGCGCTCCGGCAGGGCTGCCAATTTTTACCTGTGCTGTGGCAGTTAAGGACATTATAATACTAACGAATGCGGGAATAAGGTTTTTGAAAGTCATAATAAGTAGATAGTTGGCTGTAAATGTCGTAAAAAAGGGGGAATAAGCAAAAATATCGTTGAGTCACGGATTAAGATGATTACACGGATTTATATTTTTCACAGATGATGCTGATTACACGAATTAATACGGTTAAATACCTGCTATTAATAACCGATGGGTGCTTTCAGTTTAACAGGCACTGCAATCCTGAAACATTTTTAATTCTTCATTTTTAATTCAAACAAAAAGCAATGAGCGCTTCGGGCGGGCTTCCGCCTTAATTTTTTATTGCCCCAAAATTCTGCAGCCACCTGTACAACCCATCATTTAAGCCGCCAGCGTAGCAGGCCACATGTGTCCATTGCCTGTCGAGCAGGTTATAGCGGTGGCCATAGCCGGGTATACCACTGTCTACCAGTAACTGTATTACAATTTCTTTTGGACTGGCTAAGGGAAAACGGCCAGCTATGTTTTCATTACCCGTTTTCATCCGGGGCGAAAACCTCGTAATCCTGTCCCAGGGCATAGATCCGTCGCTGCCAGTATGGTGCAGGTTCCAGGCGTGTTTATCCTGGTCGGCACCGTAATATTGCACGGCTTTATAAATACCGCTGTCGGGCTGCAGAATGGAAAGTGGCTTCATCTTTTTCAAATCCTTTACCAGCGATTGCAATGCCTTTACTTCCTCATCATTGGTATAATGCCAGGTGGTATCGGTGGTAGTGGTAATTTTTGTGCCCACAGTAGTAGTGCTGATGGTTAAGGAATAATTTCTATCTCCCTGCCCAACCTTGCGAAGGGTGGTAAGCGCCTTTTTCAGCAACGGCTGAATAAATTGCAGGTAACCCGCAGGATTGCTACGCAACAGGTTTATTTCCCGTATCATTTCCCTTTCCTCCAGCTTCATGTAAGTGCAGTTTTTTGCCGTGTTCAAAGGATCGGCATCCTGTGCATTTGCCTGGACTGTACAGAGGGCTGACAGAAAAAAAACTGCTGCGCTTATAAATTTCATTTACCAAATATTAAAACCTGAAAGTTATGCCAATACTCAACCCATCTGATTCCAGGAAGCGCCCCCCGTTCAATCTTGTTTTGCTGTATTTGTCTGCCATACCGCTGCTTATCTCCTTTGAATTAGCAAACTCTAAACCGGCAATATTGTTGATACCCAATTCTACAGAAAACTTCTTGTTGATATTATAACCAAGTCCGCCCGAAAGATTGAGCCCAACGATTTTGTGATTGATGAACCTGTTCATACTTTCAAGCCCCAGTGTTGTATAGCGTATATCGCCCTGTACAAAGCCATAAAACCTGTTGTTAAAGGGTATGTATTTCCTGGCAAATATGGCCGCAGAGAAATTATGATTGTACTTTGAAAAACTGATGGGCTTATCAGCAATACGGTTAAATGAAAGATAAGTACCAATGGTGAAATTCTTAGATACGGCATAGCTTGCGAAGGGGGAATAGTTAACCTTGAGTTGCCTGCGGTTAAAGGCGCCGTTACTATCTACCTTAGTACCTCCACTGGCCGAAAAATTAAGCCCGGCTATAAATGTACCTTTTTCTACCTGTACTTTTTGTGCTGTTACTTTGTTACTGATTAATGCACCCAGCAGAAGCGCTGTGCAAAGTGTAATTGTTTTCATCATTTTCAGTTTTGTTTTGGCAAACCTCCATTTTACTTTGTTAAAAAAAATATAAGGATTTATTATTAACAAAACTTTCAGAACAGGATAATGAGGCATTTCCAGCGTGCCAGATGACAGTTGACCAGGATACAGTGTTCCATTGGCTAATTAGCACATCAGCACATTGGCAAATCAGCTAATCAATTTAATCCCCGTTTTTTCAAAACTGATTTTCCGTTGCTTAAACAGGCTGCCTGTTGTCATTTTAAAAGTCTTTTTGCTCATGCCAAAAAATGCGTATATCTCTTCCGGTGAGCTTTTATCGTGGTAAGGAAGGTAGCCATCATTTTCCTGCAGCAGGCGTAATATTTTACCCGTTTCATCCTCTACCCTGCCATAGCCGGGCTTGCCCGCAGCCACATCAATCTTCCATTCACCATCACTGCCTTCAGTTGGTGGATATATTTTTTTTAAAAAGCCGCTAAAGCTGTCGCCTTCGGTAATGCTGCGGTAAATTTCGTTGTGGTGCAGTACGCCGGTGTGTTTGTGGTTAATGATGACTACATAGCCAATATCGGTACGGCGATAAACAGTCAGGTGTACAATATCCAATTCCTTTACAGTAAGGTCATTGTTACTCAAAAAAGAATCAATTCTTTCAGTAGCAGCAAGGCGGCCGGTTTTTTCATCCAGGTAAATTTTCACTAAGTATTCGCCATTGGGCCGCATGCCCAGCAACTGTTTCGACTTTGGTACAAATATGTCCTTCATCAGCCCATTATCTAAAAAAGCGCCATGCGGCGTAACGGTTACCGCTTTTAGTTTTACAATCTCATCCAGCACACCTTTTGGTCTTTGGGTGGTGGCAATCAGCCTGTCTTCCCCATCGTGGTATAAAAAAACATCCAGTTCATCGTCAATCTTCGCTCCTTCGGGTACAAATCGTTTTGGCAGCAGCACCCCTTCGCCCCCATCATCTAAAAAAAGCCCGAATGGTTGCTCACGTATCACTTTTAACCTGTTAAACCTGCCTACTGCTATCATTCTTGTGAAAATTTAGTGGCGCAAAGATAGGGAATGATAAAGGGATTGAAAGAAGCCTTACGACTTCAGGGTGTATTCCAAATTGTTGCTGGTGGGTGAGGACACCCACCAGGGCAGTGAGCAGCGGGGGTGTCTCCAACGCCCACAACCAGAAAAAGAGCGGCAATTTGAAATACATCCCATTATTTTGACCATATAACTGATGGATTCTTTTACAAGAAACAATGCCCCCAGCTTTGGCTGGAGGCATTAAATATATTTCTACACCATTTATAAAGCCTATCGGCTGTTTTGAGTGTGCAGAAAGTTACTGTTTGTTTATTGTAATATATTGCTGATAGCCACCTGTCTGTATCTGCAGGTTATAGCGACCCGCAGGCAAATGAGCTGCATCAATGGTAAATACCTGGTTGCCCGAAGTGATTATCACAGACCTGTTCATAACAATACGACCCAGCATATCCGTAAGCTGCAATTGCCCTTTTGCTGAATTGAGAGCCGATAACTGAAGGTTAATATAATTACCTGCAGGGTTAGGATAAACCGAGGCTGAAAAAGAAGATTTTCTGGAGTTTACCGCCACCACCTGGCTGTATGTATTCCGTCCATCAGCATCAACCTGGCGGATACGGTATTGTACACTGCCGCCCTGTGGTAAACCGCTGCTATCCGTAATGGTGTATTTATTTCTTCCGCCTGCGGCAGGCTTTGCCATTACTTGTGCAAAAGATTCAAAGCCATTGCCATTGCTGCGCTCAACAGCATAATGATGCGTATTGAATTCCTCCCCTTCAACCTCCCAGTTTAATTGTACAAAACCATTTCTTTCAGCAGCAGTAACAGCAGTAAACTTTACCGGCAGCAGTGCAGTTTCAATATAAAGCCCGGTAACAGCTATCAGGTCAATCCCACCCGGGGCACCAGTATTGGTTGGGAAAAAAGTGGCATTGTTAAAGTTCACCAGGTTGGCTGGTGTGGCAGTTGCAGGCAAATCGTTGGCAAATAAAGAATAACCATAGATAGTAGTACTGGCAGTAATACCCAAATTCTGAAGTGATACAATCACCCCACCCCTTGTCTGGCTACCGGTACCTGCATCAGCAAGGTTACCAGGTTGAGCAGCTTTTAAAATTCGGTAAGAAACAGCAGGACCGGGATCACCATAACTTGCAGTTGCTACCCTTACAATGGGGCCATAGGTAGCCGGGTTACCCATCACATCCAGCGAAGTGATGGCAGCCATACAAAAAGGATCATGTGCTGCTGCAACTCCCCGTTCAAAGATGGCGAAACCCAGTTTGGCCGGGGATGATGTACTAAGGCCAGCAGATACAATCCAGTCCAACCGCTCAACATTATTGCTGTTGGCTGATGTATTGTCAAAAAAATTATCTGTGCCTTTGTTGTATACCCTGTTGTTAAAAAAGGGTTCCATATCGCCCTGGT
>JANMDL010000941.1:0-13478 GCA_031376295.1 Chitinophagales bacterium | reverse complement strand
GTGGCGAAATGCCCGAATTTGGCACCGGAAAATATGACCTGCCTTTTGAAACGGAAGTGTTCAAACTCAAAAAAGATGGAGACATTACTCCCCCTATACAAACCCAGTTTGGCTATCATATAGTAAAAAGGCTGGGGCAGGCGCCAACACCATCTGATAAAAAGGATGCCGGTAACCTGTATGATATAAGACAGAAAGTGCTGCAGGACGACCGTATTGCAAGTGCAAGAGAAGAATTTGTAAAAGACGTAATTAAAAAAACAGGGTATAAAAGAAATGCTGCTGTGCCTGACGCTTTGCTGTTTCGCTATGCCGACAGCATGAACGCAAACAAAACAGCGGCCGATGCCAAAAAATTCCCTATCAGCAATAAAACTATTTTCAGCACGGGTAATACTGCCATTAAAGGGTCTGACTGGCTGAATTTTGTGTACGATTACAAAAACTCTGAACTGTACAAAGGTGAAGCTGGTTCGGAATTACTGAGCAAATATGTGGAAGCAGCAGCACTGGAATACTATAAAAAGAATTTAGAGCAGTACAACGCTGAGTTTAAATACCAGATGCAGGAGTTTAAAGAAGGCAATATGCTGTTTGAAATAATGGAGCGCAATGTATGGAACCGTGCTGCCAGCGATACCAGCGGGCTAAAAAAATTATATAGCCAGAAAAAAGACAACTACCTGTGGCCGGCCAGTGCCGATGTACTTATTTTCAACTGTGGCAATGCAAAAGCTGCAGATGCCGCAAGGGCAGCTTTGCTGGAAGGCAAAAACTGGAAGGAAGTAGCCGACTCTTCGGGCGGTAATGTGCAGGCAGATTCTACCCGGTATGAGCTTACCCAGATACCTATGGCCGAAAGCACCAATATCACAGCAGGTATGGTTTCCACCCCGATAATAAATGGCACTGATGGCACGGCAGTATTTGTAAAAATATTGAAAACATATCCCGCAGGGCAGCAGCGCAGTTTTGAAGAAGCCCGTGGGCTTGTAATAAACGACTACCAGGCATATTTGGAAGAAGAGTGGATAAAAGAACTGAAGAAAAAATACCCGGTAAAGGTAAATGAGGCTGCATTTAAATTGCTGCTGCAGTAAAAACAGGAAAGTAACCTCAATAAAAACGGGCGGCTCCATTAAAGGGCCGCCCGTTTAAGTATCGTTGCTGAAACTACTTCATAAATCCTTTAATCATATCCAGCAGGCCGCCACCGCCGCCCTGTTGTTGCTGCTGCTGCTGGGCACCGCCGGTAACTTTGCTGATGATGTCGGCCAGGCCGCCACCGTCGCCGCTGCCACCGCCGGTAAAGCTGTTAAGAATGTTCTGAAAATCGAATCCACCACCGCCGCCTGCTGCCTGCTGTGCAGGAGCAGCGCCACCACCGGTTAATGAGCCAATAATGCTGTTGATGTTGAAGCTGCTGTTATTAGGATCGTTGGTACGGTTAATAAGACCGCTGATAACATTGGGTATCAAATTATTAGCCACACCATTTGCCTGGCTGCTTCCAAGGCCGAATTTAGCCATCAGCTTGCTGGAAAAATGTCCGATCATCATATTAACGATAGGATTTTTAAGCAGGCCACCACCGCCACTACTTTGCTGCTGGCCGCCACCACCAAACAATGATAAAACATTTTCGAGGCCACCGCCAGCCATCATATTCTGAAGACCGCTTGCTACTGTTTTGGTAGCTTCCGCGGTAACTGCATCGTTGTGTTCGTTTGGCACATCGGGGTTTTTCACTACGGCATCACCCGCAAATTCCTTCACCAGGTTAAGAAGATTTTCTAACATTGTTTTTAGATTTAATTTTTAAAATAGCTTTTACAGTTATCAAGATAGTAAAAAAAATGATTCCGTTGCGCCATCATGGAAAATTGACAGAATATTATTGCAATGGCCATAAGGGTATAAATGGGCGTACTTACTGAGAAAGCAAGCATCAGCCTGAAAAATACCCACCGCAGGGTAGCTGCAGCAAAACATATATATATAATTTTATACATCAAATAAATTTTATGAAGAAAAATGTGCTTTTGCTGCTGCTGCTGTTTTTTGCCGGAACGGCCATGGGCCAGAAAATTACCGGCATCCGGTTTGGATATTTCGCAACCGCTGTACATCAAAAGGATACCATGGCAAATAACATTACCGTTGCCGGATATACCGGGCAACCCGCAAATGAAAGTTTTGTTTCGGAAAATCCAAAAACAGCGGCTGCTCTCCTGACGTTGATTAAAAAACTTAAAGCAAACGGTACAGATGATATCAATAAATGTTTTATACCCCGCCATTGCATAACCCTGTTAAATGGCGAAAAGGTAGTTTACCGTGTACTTGTTTGCTTTGAATGTAACGGTATCCGCTTCAGCAATGAAAAGGAAACAACCGGGATTAAAAGTGTGGAAAAAAGGGATAAATTAATGATGGAACTGAATAAACAGTTTACATCATTTCATTTTGAGACAAAGGTATTGCACTAAAAAATGGCATTAAAAAAGTAATCTCAGTGTTTATTACCCTGATTACGAAGCATTTGGCAGGAGTATACATTTATTTTAACCAGATAATGACAACTTAACTGTGAAAAATCAGTATTTTTACGGACTTACAAATGGCAGAACCGCTTACATATATATTGGCAGATGATGACGCCATTTACCGGGAGTATACGCTGCGGCAGCTGAACAATATACCGGGGCTGCAATGCCTTTGTGTATGTGAAGATTCTTTTGCCACAAGGGAAGCGTTGCAAATCCATACCCCCGATCTACTGGTGCTGGATGTGGAAATGCCCGGCCTCACCGGGATCCAGCTTGCCAAAAGCCTTAAAACCCTGCCTTTAACTATTTTTATTACATCTCACCCCAATTATGCCGCAGAAGCTTTTGAGCTGGATGCGGTGGATTATTTAGTAAAACCGGTTACTCCTGAAAGAATATTGCGGTCCATTGATAAAGTAAGAATGCTCGCAGACATTAAAGCCAATACTTTACCAGGCGAAGCCTTTCAGCAAAAAGACAATGAATCGTTTTTTATAAAAGAAAAAAGTGCTTTTATACGGATTGCATATACCGATGTACTGTACGCAGCTTCATTGGGCGATTTTGTAACCATTTTTCTGCAGAATGGTGAAAAGAAAATTGTGCTGGTAAGCATGAAAAATTTAGAGCAGCAGCTTCCTGCAACTCTATTTCTGCGCATATCCCGTACCCATATTGTAAACAGGCAGAAAGTAACGGCTGTTGAAGCAGATGCTGTACGCATTGACAAACTGCAATTGCCGGTAGGCAAATCTTTTGCCGAATCTGTTGTTAACAGTATCATAGGCACCCAGGCCATTAAACGTTTCATTTAAATTTTCATTTTTGATGAGAAAAAGTATTTTGCTGTTAACAGCCTTATCATTTTGTACAGTAGTTTTTTGCCAGGTAAGTAAAGAAGTGGATAGTTTGCTGAAAGCGCTGGATACAGAAAAAACAGACAGCAATTTACTGCGTACCCTGAGCCGTATTGGCAGTTATTATATCGACAACAACCCGTCAAAAGCAATCAGTTATTTTGAAAGATCAGCAGAGCTGGCTAAAAAAATTAACAACACATTGCGCCTGGGCAATGCATATTACGATCTTGGCTTTTGTTACCTGCTCAAAGGAGATTTTGACAAATCTTTGAATTATTACCAGCAGAGCGAAAAAATTTACAGCCAACTGAATGATAAACGTCGTTTGGCAAACGCATACATGTCCATAGGCAATGTTTTTTTTCAGAATAAAGCGCTGAGCAAGGCAACAGAATATTTCACCTATGCTGAAAACGTTGTACAGCAAACAAAAGACAGTAACCAGTTAAGTACCCTGTACAGTGAGCGGGGGCTGGTATACGACCAACTGCAGAAATATGACTCTGCATTATTCTATCTTCAAAAAGCTGCAACAGTAGCAAAGCTTATTAAAGATGATGGCATGTATCTTAATACCCTATCCAACATCGGGCTTACGCATAAGCACATGAAGAATACAGCACTTGCTTTACAGTATTTTGATACAGTACTCAACAGGTATACTGCCACACCGGATATACCCCTGGATTATATTGCAGGATTGTATAATAATATAGGAGCCACACAGGCTCAGGCAGGCAACTATACTGCTGCTGCCGCTGCTTTTAATAAAAGCATTGCCAGCTCACAACTGGCAGGTACTACAGCAATAGAAATGGAAAATTACCGCAATATGGCTGATATGTATGCTGATATGAAAGACTACCGGCTGCAAAGTATTTTCCTGGCAAAACATTATAATCTTAAAGACAGTATTTTCAGTGCAGACAATAAAAACCAGCTTACACAATTAGAAACCGATTACCAACTGGAAAAGAAAAATATCAGTCTTGTAAAACAGGAGGCAGAAACAGTACGGCAGAAAAGCCAGCGGAATATTTTTTTCATCATAGCCATTGGTGCAGCATTATTATTGGCCACCCTGGGATTTTTTTACCGCCGGATAAAACAAAACAATGTATTGCTGCAGGATAAAAATAGTCAGATCAACCACCAAAAAGATGAACTGCAAACGTTGAATCATGTAAAAGACAGGCTGTTTTCCATAATCAGCCACGATTTGCGCAATCCGCTCACCACTTTAAAAAGTTATCTTACCCTTGCAAACGACCCTGGTTTGCCTGCTTCGCAAAAAGAAGACTTTAAAGAAAAAACAATGCTTTCGGTAAGCCAAACCAGTAATATGCTGGATAATTTACTCACCTGGGCCAATATGCAATTAAAAAATACAAAGCCTGTTATTACACAGATAAACACAGAAGATTGCATTGACGATGCCATAGGTGCAGCAGCGGCACAGGCAGCACAAAAAAACATTTCCATCCACAAAAAAATTGATGCGCCAACTGCCATAGCCGAATATCATATACTTGAAATTGCACTGCACAATATCATTACCAATGCGGTAAAGTACAGCCATAACGGCAGCAATATTTTCATCAATACAAGCAACACCCGGCAGCATGTTCAAATCACCATAAAAGATGAAGGCATTGGAATGAGCAGGGAGCAATTACATGAAATACAGAACAACGAAGCTGAAAGTACAACCGGCACTGCTGGTGAAAAGGGCAGTGGGCTGGGACTGTTCCTGGTAAAAGAATTACTGCACAAAATAGATGCCACCCTGCTGGTAGAAAGTGAAGAGGGCAAAGGAAGCTGTTTTATAATACAACTTCCCTCCTGAAAATAAAAGGGATATTTTTACGCTGAAAAAAATCCCGCAGCTTGTATGCTGCGGGACATAGATAAGGTTTGGTTAATGGTTGTTGCAATCAGTTTTTACCTGCAAAGGCAATATTGATTTTTTAAAAATGATAAACGCTTTACGCTTGTCATTTTTTTTAAATTACTAAAAACCTGATACGAAAATAGGCAAGCATAAATTTACAGGAGAACAAAGTAGGCAGGACTTGTTAATTAGTAGATTAAAGGTTATACTGCATAGATAGCAGGTATTTTTATCCCCTGATACATTTGATTACCAATGGAAAATGAATAGAAAAATTACTTCACAATTATTAAGGAATACGTTTACTCCGCAAATAAAAATCCCACAGTTGTTACACTGTGGGATGTGGTATAAGGTTGTATTAGGGGTAAAGCTCTTATCAGTACTTTGCTGGTATAATAAGTTCTATAGTTTCAAAAATGAAGGTTATGCTGAACTCCCCGGTCATTATGGTATGTTACTACCCTAAAACCTGAATAAAAGTAGTCATCTGCAAGAGGGGCACTCCTGAAAGTAGACGAAAAGGGATAATTAGTAGACTAAATACCAAATATGGTAGACAGCAAGGGCAGGTATTTCGGATTATACCAATGAATCAACAATAAACACATTGCGTTTTCTTATTACTTGTTGTTACAAGAGCCTGGGGTTACTGCTGTGTTGTAAGTTTCTCTGCATTTTCTGCAAACTGCAATGCCTCAATAAATTCGCCCACCTCCCCGTTCAACACTGAATCTAAATTATAAACCGTCATACCAATACGATGATCGGTTACACGCCCTTGTGGAAAATTATAGGTTCTTATTTTTGCACTTCTATCACCGGTGCTAACCAGGCTTTTACGTAAATGCGCAGTGGCTTCTTCCACTTTTTTCACCTCGGCCTCGTATAGTCTTGTACGCAGCATTTCCATGGCTTTTAGCCTGTTACCAAGCTGAGAACGATCTGTTTGACACATTACCACAATCCCTGTTGGCTTATGGGTAAGAAAAACTTTTGTTTCTACCTTGTTTACATTTTGGCCACCTGCACCACCACTACGGGCTGTTTCCATTTTCACATCGCTTTCTTTTACTTCCACATCTACTTCTTCTGCCTCAGGCATTACTGCCACCGTTACAGCACTTGTATGTACCCGGCCGCTCGCCTCTGTATCGGGCACCCGCTGTACCCGGTGTACACCACTTTCGAATTTTAATACACCATACACATCATCGCCCACCACTTCTACCTGCACCTCTTTGTAGCCACCCACAGTTCCTTCACTTTCGCTTAAAATAGCTGTTTTCCAGCCTCTTTTCTCACAATATTTCAGGTACATGCGCAGCAGGTTGCCCGCAAAAAGTGACGCTTCATCCCCACCGGTACCGGCCCTTATTTCCAATATGGCATTCTTTTCATCATACGGATCTTTGGGTATCAGCATATTGCGCAGGGTGGTTTCTTGCTGTGCTTTCTTTTCCTCCAGTTCAGGCAGTTCCAGCTTGGCCATCTCACGCATTTCGGCATCATCCGAATTCAGCACTTCCTTGTTAAACTCAATGTCATCCAGCAGTTTTACATACGCATTGCGTGCCAGCACAATCTTTTCTAAGCTGCGGTATTCCTTGCTGATGGCGGTAAATTTCTTATTGTCGCTCACAATCTCAGGATTGGTAAGCGCCGTAGCCAATTCATCAAATCTTCCCTTTATTGCATCTAATTTATCCAGCATCAGTATTTTTTTTGTTCCCGGCCGCAGTATTTCAATCAAGCATCCTTGCGTCGCACACTTGTACCGCATACCTTTGTGCAGCAGTTACGCATAAAAAATCAGTCGTAAAGCAAACCAGCGCCGGGGGCTGCAAAATTAAATCAATTCGCCGCATGAGTTATCAAAAATTTAAGGCCAACCAATTATTTACAGGATTTGATCTGTTGCCGGGCAATAATGTATTGATTACCGATGCAAAAGGTACTGTGCAGGATATTGTGAATGAAAGCAATGCGGGTGGCGATGTTCAGGTTTTTGAAGGTATACTTAGCCCCGGCTTTGTAAATACACATTGCCACCTTGAGTTGAGCCATTTAAAGGGAGCCATTGCTGAAAATACAGGGCTTATTGATTTTTTAATAGCCGTACCCAGGCTACGGCAGTTTGAGCCGGAAGCCATACAGGAAGCCATCAGCAATGCCGAAACCGAAATGTACAACACAGGCACCGTAGCTGTTGGCGACATTTGCAACACAACCGACACCATACCCGTAAAACAGCAAAGCAGGCTGCAATGGCATAATTTTATTGAAACAATCGGCTTCAGCAACGAAAAAGCCCCCGAAAGGTTTGCTTTCTCTCAGGCTGTTTGGCAGCAGTTCGAATCCATTTTCCCCCGTCGTAATACACTGGTGCCGCATGCACCCTATTCGGTTTCTGAAGTTTTGTTTGGCCTGCTCAATGATGCTTCGGCGGGTAAAATAAGTACCATACACAACCAGGAATCTGCCGCTGAAAATGAACTCTACCAGAGTAAAACCGGTGATTTTATGCGTTTGTACCAGGATTTTGGTATTGATACAGGCTTTTTTAACCCATCCGGCAAAAGCAGCCTGCAAACCTGGCTGCCCTGGCTCGGTAAGCCAAAACACCTGCTGCTGGTGCACAATATAGCTATTTCGCAAGCAGATATTACCCTCCTTACCAAACAACTTATCAATTTTTCACCCTTCTTTCCTCTCTGCCCCAATGCCAACTATTATATACAGCAACGGCAGCCCCCTGTTGAACTGCTCCGGCAAAACGGCTGCACTATTACCATTGGTACCGATAGCCTTGCCAGCAACCATCAACTGAATATGATGGAAGAAATAAAAACCCTGCTGCGGCAAAATAAACAGTTAAGCATGACCGAAGTACTCCAGTGGGCCACCATCAACGGAGCAAATGCATTACAGATGAGCGAAACCCTCGGTAGTTTTGAAAAAGGAAAACAACCTGGAGTTGTTTTGATTGAAAACACAAATGACGGTAAATCTGGGAATGAAAGCCAGGCCAGACGAATATTTTAACAGCGCATCAGGCAATGATTATTAACCACAAGTGGTTGATTATCAGCTTAAAAAAAGATGGCCAGTGATAAAAATCACCGGCCTTGCTTACCTCTGAAACCACAAGAAAAAAGGTTAAAATATCTTGATATAAATGTACTTAATTATTACTTACCGGAACTATCCGGCACAAAATGCCATTGAGGCTTTCAATAAGATGATAGGAGTATTAATAACCGAGCAGGCTACAAAGGTAATATTTTTCTTAAAAATACATAATTTTTTTATTTATCCATCCCGGCTACCCGCAGTTCCTTGTCTGCATACTGCATTACCTTCCTTTTTTTCATGTTGTACCACCACTTAGGAAACGTTTTTTTCAACAGTGTATCAATGCCCCTCATGCCAAAAAGGTTCCATACGCCATGCAGCTTACCACCCAGTGAACTTTGCATGGCCCGAAGGCTCATGGCAAAACCGCCATCAATATACTCCATATGGTGCCAGTAACCGGCAGGCATAAAAAGGGTATCGCCATGCTCCAGAATCACTTCATAGCCCTTTGCCAGCTTAACTGCCGGAAAGTTTTCATAATCAAAGCTTTCTTTATAATTAGCAAAATTAGCCACACTCAACACTTCCCAGGGCTTGCGGTACAGTTTTTTTTGCTCTCCGTGGGGAAAAAGCAGTACTCTTTTGCGGCCCATGAACTGGGTATGCAGTATATGGCTCAGGTCAATATCAAAATGTATATGGGTAATACTTCCCTGTCCGCCCACAAAAAGCATGGGGTATTTTTTTACAAACCCTTTCATCAGGTGGTCGGGCCAGGTAAAATCGTTCACTACCTGCGGCGCATGCTGAAAAATATTGAACAGGAATATCCGCAAATCCAGCGGGCCTGCCTTAACCTTCCGCAGGTAATCGCCAAATTTCATGTAATCGTCTGCGGTATTGATAGGTGTATAAGCATCACTCTTTACATTATTGTATACCCCCACCTCCTTATCACCAACCGTATTAATAAAGTAATCCCAATCCCATTTGGTATAGGCGGGCCATTGTTTGGCCATGTCCTTAATTACCACGGGCTTCATCGTATTGTAATAATTGGCCTTAAAATCTTCCGGAGAAATGCTGGCAAAAGTGTCAACAGCCTGTAATTGCATACCGAATTTACATTTTGTTGACGCAAAATTAACAATAAAGCACCGTAAATCGGGTAAAATATAGCCTGCCGGTAAAATCAAAAACTAATAAGTGTTAGTTTTGTTGAAAAATACCCATGGCCAAAATAAAATCTGAAAAAAACTTCAGCAAAAAAGAAGTGATTCTGAAAAGTGCTGCGGAGCTGTTCAGAACAAAAGGTTTCAGTGCAGCTTCGATGCGCAACCTGGCCGATGCTGTGGGAGTGGAAGCGCCCAGCCTGTACAACCATATCGGCTCAAAAAGCCAGTTGCTGCAGGACATCTGTTTTAAAATGGCCAATTGCTATACAGCGCATATTGATGAAGTGGAGCTGGTTAATCCGGAAACAGTAACAAAGATAGAAAGCATATTGCGCTTTCATATAGAGATGATGCTGCTGCACTTTGATGAGGTATTTGTTGCCAACCACGAATGGAAATACCTGCCCGAGCCGATGCTTAGTAATTTTTTGAGCCAGCGCCGCACCTATGAAAAGCGTTTTATCGCCATTGTGGAAGCCGGGATAAAAAAGAAAGAGATAAAAAAAGTAAATGCATACACTACGGTGCTCACTTGTCTTTCGGCACTTCGGGGACTCGAGTTCTGGCAACGCAATAAAAAAAATGTGAGTGCAAAGCAGCTTGAAGATGATATGGTGGCCATACTGCTGCACGGCATAATTAAAAACTGATAAATAAACAAGATGATACATTTTCATAAACTGGCAGTTAAAGAGGTGCAGAAAGAAACAGCAGCTTGTGTTTCTATTGCATTTGATGTACCCGAAGCGCTTGCGGCAGATTTTGCTTTTGAACAGGGGCAGAACATCACCATCAAAACCATGATTGATGGCGAAGAGATACGGCGTTCTTACTCTATTTGTACTGCACCGTTTGAAAAAGAATTGCGGGTAGCCATAAAAAAAGTAGAGCAGGGTAAATTTTCCTCGTTTGCTAATGAGCAGCTTAAAAAAGGAGATGTGCTGGAAGTGCTGCCACCAACAGGCAAATTTAACACAGCCCTCAATGGCAGCAATAAAAAAAACTATTTAGCCATTGCGGCCGGTAGTGGCATTACCCCCATTATCTCCATTATAAAAACAACCCTGCACACCGAGCCAAAAAGCAGTTTCACCCTGGTATACGGCAACCGCAGCCGTGCCGGCATTATTTTTTTTGAATTACTGGCAGGGCTTAAAAACAAGTACCCGGAAAGATTTACCCTCATCAACATTTTAAGCAGGGAGAAAACAGATGCCACTTTAAACTTTGGCAGAATCAATACAGATAAACTGCAAGCCCTTGGCAAAGCGGTCAATTATGCCACAATGGATGAAGTATTTATTTGCGGGCCGGAGGAAATGATTTTTTGTGCAAAGGACTTTTTGGAACAACAGGGCATAGACAAAAAGAAAATTCATTTTGAACTGTTTGCAGCACCCGGCCAAAAAAATACCGCCGCTAAAACCCGTGCAGAAGCAAATGACAACAGCCCCAAAAGCAGGATTACTGTAAAAGTGGATGAGCGCTCATTCGATTTTGACCTGGGATTCGACAGCGATTCAATTTTAGATGCTGCCATGAAGCAGGGCGCCGACCTGCCTTTTGCCTGCAAGGGTGGCGTGTGCTGCACCTGCAAAGCAAAGCTGATAGAAGGCGAAGTGGAAATGGAAGTGAACTACGGACTTGAGCATGAAGAAGTGGAACAGGGTTTTATACTCACCTGCCAGGCAAGGCCGGTTACAGAGAAAGTGGTGGTGGATTTTGATATAAAGTAAACAGTATCTTTAACTTCACTAAATTCATCGCAATGAAAAAATTTATCTTATACTTAATCATTAGTTTTATTACTGCCACTGGCTTTGCACAAACAGAACAGATGGAAGCACCCTTTGCAAAAAAAGGCATGCTGATACTTTTATCTACCAAAAGTTATGCGGCGGCTGTAAAACTGGCACAACAGGCAAAAGGTAAGCTGGCACTTACAATGGATTTACGTGGGTTAAAGCCCAATAAAAAAAGCGGCCTTACCTACAGCAAAAGCGACTGCGAAAACGAAGGCGGCTACCCCTGTTATATTGCCCGTGGCAGGTACGATGATGGTGAATTTATCAGCATTGAGTACTCCAATGCCATTGAGGGCTTTGCCAAAGGCTATTACATTGTGGTGGCCGCCTGTGGCGATAAGGAGATTACGGCACCGGCACTGGCAAAAGCAAAAAAAGTATATAAAACGGCTTATGTAAAAAATACCAGTGTGTATATGGGCTGTATGCACTGAGGAAAGATGACAGGATAGCGATGACCGTTGTTCGTTGGGCGATAAGTGCCACTATTTTTGCAACACTTACCCTTAATTAAACCGGGTACACGGATTAGAAACCAATTGCACGAATTACACGAATCAATACAATTGCCCACAATATCCTTCTCTCTCAATCCTAAGAAATTTTTAATTCTTAATTTTTAATTCTTAATTCCCTGTTTAAAGGATTACATGGAGTACCGTAAACTCCTCAATTGCCTCAAAAATACCCTCTCCACGGTATTGCCTGTGCTGCAGCTATGCCTACATTTACAGCATAAAATATAAAACCCTTTTTATGACGAATGTAACAAAATGGATGGGCTGGGAAGGCGGCGTGGATTTAGTAGCAGTAACTTCCCCCGATTTGATGATGCCAAATATAATCATACACCTGGGCCGTATGGTGAATACCCCGGTGGGTAATGCTGCCAGCGGTATGATACTGTGGCAACCCGACCCTGCTGCTGCACCCGCAGTAATGGGCTTTGTAAGCACCAACCCAGCTGTAGGCGCTTATTTTGGCCCCAATATTTTTGCAGGCACTCCTTTTGAAGCGGCCCCGGTTTTAGATGCAGTGATTGAAATTACGATGGATGGCACATCAGCTTACTCAAAATGTGTGGTGGGTGGCTATACGTTTGAAGTGGAAATGACAGACCTGAGTGCTCCTTACTTAATCAACAGGGAACCCGCAGCCATGCCGCCCTTTCACCAGCAGGGTGTGGAAATGAGTTGTGGCAAAACAACTTTAAAAGTAAATGGCGAACTCATTAATATCATTATTCCTCCTGTGGGTATCACTGGCGGGCCTGCCAGCGTGGTATCGCCCAATGGCGTGTATGCAAGATAATTACAATAAACCTTAGCCAGGTGCCGCCGGGAAACTGGCGGCATTTTTATTTCCTGGTACGGAGCCGGTAAATAAAAAAGTAACGGGCAATTTTACCGTTGCGGTAAGCAGGTATACTGGCGGCGTTTTCTATAGCACTAAAAGAAGAACCACATTGCTGCTGCACGTCAATAGCATTATTGGATGGCACAATACACCAGGCATCACCACCGGTTGGCACCGTATCCCGCTGGCGGTTCAGCCATTGATAATGGTGCAAATCATACAAATCACCAATACCTGTTACCATCGGTTTTTTGTATTGTGCCAAATAGTAATCAATATGCGCAGCCGGGAACCATTTGCTGCACATAATACCGGCGTCAGCTTTCATCAGCCCCGCAGCAATATCCGCTTTTCTCAGCGAATCAAAACTCAATGCAAAACTATGCCAGCCATACATATCCAATGTGGCATCACCATCACCCATTGTTGCAGTGGCCGTATTGCTGCTTAATGTACCCGGATAATAATTGATTACTGCAATACCTGCTGTTGCAGCCACCAGCAATAAAATCAATGCGCCTTTCAGCAGCCTGAACCATTTTACAAAGTGCCGCCCCTCCAATTGCGCCATCCACACAGCGGCAGGCAGCAGCAGCGTACACCAGGCAGGGCCACTCCAGTGGGGTAATGTATCCCTGAAGGCTGCTACCAACAGCAGCAGCAAAATCATTGGCAATCCAATCAACAGGTACGGGGTAAGCGGCGGTGCAAATAAATGCCGTCTTTTTTTATACGCTACCAAAGCGGCGATAACAATGCATACC
>JANMDL010000940.1:0-3170 GCA_031376295.1 Chitinophagales bacterium | reverse complement strand
GCCAAAATTCTTGAGCATATACCCTGCATCTTTTTTGTCGACTTTACAACTGATGGCTTGTTCGGGCCATTCGCTTTTGGGAAATCCTACTGAAAGGTTGTAACTGCCATCTTTTAATTGCGGTATTATCACATAACCTGATGCAGCTGAACTATACACTTTCTTATCCACTTTTACATAAAATGCCTGTTTATTCTCAGTCTGTATATAAATGAAGCGGTTTTGCTGTGCTTTTGCAGGAAAAGAGGCTGAAAAGAGCAAACAGCATAATAAGTATCTACCCATTATTAAAGTCTTTGTCAGCAAAATTACTTATTAATACAATGAATTTGCCACTTATATACAAAATTGCATTGTTTTAACATAACAGCGCCTAATTTTACGGTAAATAATAATTTTATATGAAAAGAAATCTGATTTTACTTATGCCATTTTTTTGTTGCTTTACGGCATCTGCACAGGAAAAGCAAAATCCTGCTGACACAAGCTGGAAGACGCTTTACCGGGAAACCCCTGCTAAAATAAACGACCTTGTACATACAAAATTAGATGTAAGGCCAGACTTTGGTAAGAGTTACCTGTATGGAAAGGCCTGGGTTACTTTGCAACCTCATTTTTATCCAACTGACTCACTTACATTGGATGCCAAATATTTTGATATAAAAAAACTAGTGATTCTGAAAGGCACGCAAGAGGTGCCATTAAAGTATGAAAACACCGAATTTGAACTGAAGATTAAACTTGACAGAACCTACAAGATGGGAGAAAAGTATACTGTGTATATAGATTATGTTGCCCGCCCTGATGAGTTTGAGAAGAAATATGATGCCAATGCCATGCTTGGCACAAAGGGTATGTATTTTATTAACCCGCTGGGTGAGGATAAAGACAAGCCAACCCAGATATGGACACAGGGTGAAACACAGAGCAGCAGTGGATGGTTTCCAACTATTGACCGTACCAACCAAAAAACTACAGAGGAGTTAACCGTTACTGTTGCTGATAAGTATGTAACCTTATCGAATGGTAAACTGATGAGCCAGAAGAAAAACAGCGATGGTACCCGTTCAGATTACTGGAAGATGGACCTGCCGCATGCTCCTTACCTGTTCTTCCTGGGTGTGGGTGACTATTCGGTTACCAAAGACAGTTATAAGGGTAAAGAGGTAAACTATTATGTAGAAAAAGAATATGGCGATGTGGCTAAGAAGATTTTTGGCAATACCCCTGAGATGATGGCCTATTTTTCAAAAATTACTGGTGTGGAATACCCCTGGATCAAATACTCCCAGATTACAGGCCGGGATTATGTAGCTGGTGCCATGGAAAACACCACTGCCACTATACACCAGGAAACTGCGCAGCAGGATGCCCGTGAATTGGCTGATGGCAACAGTTGGGAAGGAACGATTGCCCACGAATTGTTTCACCAGTGGTTTGGCGACTATGTAACCTGCGAAAACTGGACCAACCTGACGCTGAATGAGTCATTTGCTGATTACAGCCAGACACTTTGGGACGAATACAAATATGGTAAGGATGCTGGCGATGCTGAAAACTACCAGGGGCTGCAGGGCTATTTAGGGGGTGGCAATGAAAAGAAAGACCTGGTGCGCTTTTATTATAAAGACAGAGAAGATATGTTTGATGGCGTAAGCTACAGCAAAGGGGGACGAATATTGCACATGTTGCGCAACTATGTGGGTGACAGTGCATTTTTTAAATCGCTCAACCTGTACCTTACCACTAACAAATTCAAATCGGCTGAAGCGCATCAACTGAGGCTGGCTTTTGAGGAAGTAACGGGCCGTGACCTTAGCTGGTACTTTAACCAGTGGTATTATGGCAGCGGACACCCTAAATTAGATATCAGTTATATGTATGATGATGCCGCAGGAAAGGCGGGTGTAATTGTGAAGCAAACACAAAAAGGCGATAAGGTTTTTAAACTTCCTTTTGCTATTGATGTGTACAATGGTGCGGCTAAAGTGCGCCACCAGGTTTGGGCTTCTAACAAGGAGGATACTTTTGTATTTAACTATACCAGCAGACCTGACCTTATTAATGTGGATGGAGATAAAATTTTACTGGCTGAGAAAAAGGACAGTAAAACCCTTGAGAATTATATACACCAGTACAAGTTTGCCGGAAATTATATGGACAGGCGTGAAGCGCTTGATTTCTGCAGTAAAAAACAGGATGATGCAAAGGCTTTTGAAATTGTGAAAATGGGGCTGACTGACAAATATTACAAACTGAGAAATTTTGTATTGTCGAGACTGGATATGAAAAAGGATCTTGTAAAAAGTGCTGTGGAACCAATACTTGTAAATCTTGCAAAGAATGACAAGGAAGCCACGGTAAGGGGTAGTGCTATCAACCAACTGGGCAAATACAAAAAAGCTGAGTACAGGCCGATTTTTGAAAAAGGCATTAATGACTTATCGTATACAGTTGCCGGTTATTCACTTGCCGGTCTGCGTGGAGTAGATAGTTTAGCTGCTTTAACTGCTGCCAAGCGTATGGTGAAACAGCCTGCTAAAGGTGTACTTAATGATAAAATAATGGAAGTGCTTATAGCATCAGGCAGTGAAGAAGTTTTTGATATTGCAATGGAGAAGTTTGAAAAAATGGGGTTATCTGAGGCCAAGTTTAATGCTTGTGGCCCGCTTGGAGAAATGGCCGGAAAAATCAATAATACAGCAAAAGTAAAAAAAGCTGTTGACCTGATTGTTGCCTTCAGGGAGTCTGTGCCACAAAATTTCCGTGAGCAAACTGATCCATATTTAAATGGCGTGGTACTTGCCGGCATTGCAAAGAAAAAAGAAGCCGCACTTAAAGATGCAGCCAATGCAGGCCTGCAGGAGCAGCTTGAGTATGTAAAATCAAAAGTTCCGGGTAAATAAAAAGATTTTTTTTATAAAAAGCCTGCAATTATTTGCGGGCTTTTTTGTTTTATCAATTGCGGCCTTTGCTACCGCCTACGGAGTTGAAACTACCGTAATGGGACTGATGAAGTTATACGCATCTGAATATGATGAATAAAGCCAGGTTCTGACTACGAAACAGCCGCAAAGAAGGATGAGTAGATTTGTAAGTGTTATGTTAGCCCTATTAAGTCAGGGTATATACAACAGTGGTTTATCTTGTACTAATTCCTGGTAAAGTTT
>JANMDL010000904.1:0-7658 GCA_031376295.1 Chitinophagales bacterium | reverse complement strand
CGCCAGTTGAAAGATTTTGGTGAAGGAGTGGGTTTTGCTACAGCCAACCGGCAGTTAAATGTAGATGAAAACAATAAGGCGGTAATAGAAAAAGCTTTAAAACGTACATTCAGCCCTGAGTTTTTGAACAGGATAGACGATGTGATGATTTTTAATTCACTCACCAAAGAAAATATTTTCTCTATTATTGATATTTTGATGAAGGGTGTGATGAAGCGGCTGGAAAATCTTGGGTTTTCGTTGCAACTCTCAGATGAGGCAAAAGACTTTATAGCTGAAAAAGGGTACGACAGCCAGTTTGGAGCAAGGCCACTGCACAGGGCAATTCAAAAATATCTTGAAGATCCCCTGGCAGAAGAAATACTTGCCATGAATGTAAAGCAAGGCGATATTCTGGAAGCTTCGCTGGATAAGGAAAATGGAAAAATCATCTTTTCTTTAAAACAACAGGCAGAGAAGACAGAAACAAATGTGTAAAAATTAAAGCATATTAAAAAGCTCCGGGAAACCGGGGCTTTTTTGTTGGCAGGCAGGCGTACCCTGATAATGGGATTGCCTGCTTCCAAAAGGCGAAAATTTATTTCAATAATAATTTTCACGGTAATTTTTTTTGAATGACTTTTGTGTACCGATGCAAAAGAAAATTATTATTACGATAGATGGCTGGAGCAGTTGCGGTAAAAGCACATTGGCCAGGCAATTGGCAAAAGAATTGGGTTATGTATATGTTGACAGTGGGGCCATGTACCGTGCTATCACGCTTTATTTTTTGCGGAATCATACTGACTGGACAGATACAACCGAGGTTAATGAAGCCCTGGCGAATATCAACCTGGAGTTTAATTACAATGAAAAGTCGCAGCAGTCGGAGATTTTTCTTAATGACGAAAATGTGGAATATGTGATAAGGGATCTGGTAATAGCTGAAAAGGTAAGCGATGTGGCTGCTATAAAAGAAGTAAGAACTTTTGCAGTGGCACAGCAACAGAAGATGGGGGAGAAGAAGGGTATCGTAATGGATGGCAGAGATATTGGCACTACCGTATTCCCGGATGCGGAGTTAAAAATATTTATGGTGGCCGACAGCAGTGTAAGGGTTGAGCGGCGATTTAAAGAGTCATTTGAAAAAAATCCCAATGTAACTATAGACGAAATAAAAAACAATCTTGAAATGAGGGATTATATTGATAGTAACCGGGAAGTGAGCCCATTGCGTAAAGCGGCTGATGCTGTAGAACTTGACAATACAAATCTTGATATGGATCAGCAGTTGGCCATTGCGTTGAAACTGGCGCTAAAAAAAATTTCGTAAAAAACCCGGAAAAAATTTGGATGTTTCAAAAAAGACCGTATTTTTACAATCCTTAACGTTTTTTTACTTACTACTTACACACGACACTACCTTTCCTTAAATGAAATTGTGTTCATTATGCATTATGCGTAAACGTATGCTGATGTTTAATGGAAAAACGTAACAATTACTTTTTTTAAAAAAAGTTGAAGTTGTTAAAAAAGAAGGTAAATTTGTTGCCCTATTGTACTGTGAGTATACAGGGCTGATAAATAAATAACAATACCCAATACTACTAGATATAACCAACCAGCTTTTTCAGTTAAATGTGCTGCACATGCAACTGATTCTATTGTAAACACATCTTTACGGTAATTAAAAGACCGTAAAAACCACAAGAATCCTGTCGAATAGCCAAATAAGAAATTCAGGCATGCCTGAGTATTGTTTTATTGCAATACAAGGTCGCCATTCATTCCATTTATCATTGTAAAAACTGCAAAGCCATACTTATGCGCCTGTACAGCCCGGTAATTTATTGCCAAAACTGTGCCAACAATGTAAATATTAAACAATCATAAAATGGAACAAACCTCTACTAATGTAAAAGCAGCCATAAAACCGTGCTTGGTTTCCTGCTTTTCACTTCAGCACAAGGTTGCGGGAAGAAAACTTCCGGCATTAAAAATGTTCAGCAGACAAATGCTGATGTTTTTTGCCTTTTTGCTGATGTCTGCAATCAGTCTGGCGCACACTGTAGACAGTTATTCGGCAGCCTGCGGTGCAGGCCCGCAGTACACTGTTACTGCTGCAATCACTAACGTAAACAGTACATCGAACTACCGTTGGCAATGGAAAAACACCTCAGGCGTCTGGGTGTGTTTTGTTAATGGAGCCAACACGATTAACGGAACCTCTTACAATGTAAGCGGTGCTGTTTACAATCTTACCACCACACCCGGCCCTATTGTATTTACCAATCCAAGTTCAGGGCTTCAGGGTCTGGAAATAAGAATGGTAATATCTGATGGCAGCGGTGTAAATCCCTGTACTTTACCTGCTGGTAATACATGGACCAGTACTATCAATCACTTTATTAATGTAACAGGTACTTCTTGTGCTTGTAATTCTACTATTACAGGGTTTAAATTTACAGATATAAACGGTGCAAACGGCACTGCAAATATCACCAATGGAGGTACTTATGCATTAAGTGCTTTACCTTCTCCTTTAACATTAGAAGCCATTACTACCGGCACACCAGGCAGCGTTAAGTTTACAGTGTCCGGAGCCTCAAGTGCTTCAAATATAGAAAATAATGTCCCTTTTAATACACCAGGTACCGGTACTGCCTGGTCGTACGGTACAGGAACTTTTACCATTACCGCTGACGCCTATTTGGATGCAAATGCAACAGGTGCCATTTGTAATACCGGGTCTATTACTTTTACATTAACAAGTAATTGTGCTTCCTGTACAGGAAACCTGGTTGCAAACCCAAGTTTTGAATCAGGAACCACAAGCTGGTCATGGGCTAACGGTACTTTATCACAAGGTGGTGGAGGTGTTGCTTGCGGTACTTATTCCGGAGATTTAGACAATACATCATCCACCAGTAAAGCCTGGCAAAATATCGGAACAAATTTGGCAATTGGTACTACTATCAATGTAAACACTTATGCAGGCACTCATGATAATACGTTTAATAATTTTGTAGGTGTTGAATTCTTAAACGCCAGCAATGCAGTATTAGGTGCTTCCGTTTATATACAAGTGGATAAAATTTTAGCTAATTCTCCCACTGGTCCTCAAAACTATATATTCTCAGCTGTTGTTCCTGCTGGTACAGTAACAACCCGTGTTGTTTTTGGTGGTACCGGTAGTTTTACAAAAACTGATAACTGGTGTGTAACAACTACACCTCCTGCGGCTACAGGTTCTATTGGTGACCGTGTATGGTTTGATGCAAATGGCAATGGTATTCAGGATGCAAGTGAAACCACGCCAATTACAGGGGTTACGGTTCAATTGAAAAATTCCGCTGGTACTGTAATAGCTACTACCAATACAAATGGCACAGGAAATTATTTATTCTCTAATTTGCCTGCAGGTAACTATACTGTAGTATTTCCGGCTGCTATAAGCGGAGCATCGGTTACTGTACAAAATGCAGGTTCCGATGACAATATAGATAGTGATGCCAGTCAAGCAACTGGTGAAACCGGAACCATTACTTTAGCTACCGGACAAAATATTACCAATGTGGATGCTGGTTACTGCCCCACTACTTTACAATTAGGCAACAGGGTTTGGAGTGATACGAATAATGACGGGTTAAATAACAATGGCGAAATTGGTATTGGAAGTGTAACGCTTAACCTGTACAAAGATAATAACAATGACAACGTTGCCGATGGTGCTGCAATAGCCACTACCGTAACTGATGCAAATGGTTTTTATTCTTTTGATAACCTTACACCAGGTAATTATATTGTAGGCGCAGTTACTCCTGCTACTTATGTGAGCAGTGCTGTTAATGGCGGTGATCCTGACAATGACATCAACCTTGATGATAACGGACAGGTTACAGTGGGTGGCGAAACTCGTGGTTTGGCTATTACACTGGTTGCGGGCACAGAGCCAGATGGTACGAATACTAATACAAACAATAATATCACTTACGATTTTGGTTTCTATCAAAACCTTGCCAACGTAGTGTCGTTGGGTAACCTTGTGTATGTTGATGTAAACGATAACGGATTATACGAGCCGGGCATTGGCGACTTTACTTATGATGGAGCAACAGTAAGGTTATATGCCGATAACAATGATGATGGTATAGCAGACGGTGCAGCTTTAGCTACAACTACAACTGCGGGTGGCGGATTGTACAATTTTGGTGGATTAGTTCCCGGTAAATATTTTGTACAGATTGAAAACGTTCCCGGCTGGATGTTTAAAACAACCGTGAATGGTGGTGATCCGGATAATGATATTGACAATGACAACAACGGATTAACACAGAACACAACAACTGCTATCATCAAAGGTGGAACAATTACATTAAGTGCAGGCGGCGAACCAGGTGCAGGCAATGCCAATACCACTTATGATTTTGGTATCTTTAAAACAAATGGCCTTGGCGATTTTGTTTTCCTTGATGCTGATGCTGATGGTGTGCAGGATGCTGGTGAGGTTGGTATCGCTGGGGTTACGGTAAATCTCCGTAATACAGCAGGTACTTTACTGGCTACAACCACTACAAATGCCAATGGTTATTATTTCTTCTACGATCCGGCTCAGTACGGAACCTTTAATTACAATATTGAATTTATTACCCCTGCGGGTTACACTGCTTCTCCTGCTAACCTGGGTGGTGATGATGCTAAAGACAGTGACCCTGTGGGTGGTACCATTACAAACGTAAGTGTACCTGATGGAACATGGGATCATTCATTTGATGCTGGTTTCTATTTGCCACAACTTTCACTGGGTGACAGGGTGTTTTATGATAAAAATGATAATGGAACAAGAGAAGGCGATGAACTGGGTATTGCAGGCGTTCCGGTATTTCTTTATCTTGATGCAAACAACGATAACGTAGCTGATGGTGTTGCCATACAAACTACTACTACTGATGCAACTGGTAATTACCGTTTCAATAATCTTACACCCAATAACTATATTGTTGGTGTAACGGTACCGGCAGGTTACAGGAGCAGCACACTTACAGGTGTTGACCCTGATAACAATACTGACGTTGATGATAATGGAAACAATACAGTGGTAGCAGGTGAAGTACGTGGTTTCGCTATTACACTATCTTATGGTGCCGAAACTTTGGAGAGCGGTAACTATAACAACACGTATGATTTTGGATTTACCGGTACAGGTTCTATAGGTGATTTTGTTTGGAACGACCTTAACGGTAATGGCATACAGGATGCTGGTGAACCCGGTATTGCTGGTGTAACTGTTACCTTAACTTACCCTGACGGTGTTACCGTAAATGCAACAACAGATGGCAATGGTGGATACGTGTTCAGCAATCTGGCTCCAACAGGTGCGGGTCAAAGCTATACAGTAACATTTAGTACACCGGCTGGTTACAACCCAAGCCCTGCCAACCAGGGTGGTGATGATGCAAAACACAGTGACCCTGTTGGTGGTATCGTTAGTGGTATTACTTTAACTGCCGGTCAGAACAATACAACTGTAGATGCTGGCTTTGTAAGTCCTTTAGGTTCTATCGGCGACAGGGTTTGGAATGATACAGACCGTGATGGTATACAGGATGCAGGCGAAGTAGGTGTAGCTGGTGTTACAGTTTCTCTGTACAACAGTGCAGGCGCAATTATCGCCACTACATTTACAGATGCATTGGGTAATTATCTTTTCAGTAACCTGCCGGTATCAGTTGCAGGTGTTAACTACCAGGTAAGGTTCAGCCTGCCTGCTGAATATACTTTCTCTCCGCAGAATGCTGCTGGAAGTACTGCTGCAAACAACAGTGACCCAAGCATCACAACTGGCAGAACAGGTAATATTACATTAACTACTGCTGCTAAAGACAGAACAGATGTTGATGCTGGTATTTACTACACAATTCCTGCACGTATTGGTGATTTTATCTGGAATGATCTGGATAAAAATGGCATCCAGGATCCGGGTGAGCCAGGTATTGCTGGTGTTACCGTTACCTTGTACAATAGTGCAGGAGTAGCAATACGCACTACTATTACCGATAACAATGGCTTCTACCAGTTTACTGATGTGCCTATCGGTACCTACACAATCGGTCTTACTCCTCCAGTTGGTTATATCTTATCTGGTAAAGACCTTGGTGGCAATGATTTAACAGACAGTGATTTTGATCCTGCTACATACAGAACTGCTCCTTTTGTTGTTACTCCCGGCACTACCGACCTCAGCTTTGATGGTGGTTTGCAGGTAACTTCAAACCTCAGGGCCTCAGTAGGTGATAAAGTTTGGAACGATATTAATAACAATGGTTTACAGGATGCTGGTGAACCCGGTGTACCAGGTGTAACTGTTCAACTATATTCTACTATTAGCGGAGTAAATACGCTGGTTGCAACTTTGGTAACTGATGCATTTGGTGTATACATGTTTAATAATGTAGTACCTTCTGATTACTTTGTTAAATTTTCTAATTTCCCTGCTGGTTATACACTGGTAGCACCTAATGTTGGTGGTGCAGCCAATTACCAGATTGACAGTGATGTTACCGGTAGTTTTGGAGCAGGTACTACAAACTTCTTCAGCCTGGTGGCCGATGAAACAAGGGTTACGGTTGATTGCGGTATCCGCAATGCAACAGCACTCAGCAGCCTTGGCGACTTTGTATGGTATGATGGCAATAAAAATGGTTTACAAGATGCAGGTGAAGCCGGTGTACCAGGTGTAGCTGTTACTTTATACAATGCAACTACAGGTGCGGTAATTAAAACAACCACTACTGATGCAAATGGTAAATACCTGTTTACTGACCTGGCAAATGGTTCTTACACTGTTGGTTTCAGCAGCCTGCCAAGCGGTTACATATTTACCGGTAAAGACCAGGGAGCTAATGATGCAGTGGACAGTGATGTTGATCCTTCAAGCGGCAGAACAGGTACTTATACCATTGCAGCAGCAGGTACTAATATTACTACTGTTGATGCAGGTATCTTCTCTACACCAAACGTAAACAATGCCAAAGCAACTATTGGTGATAAGGTTTGGAACGACTTAAATAACAATGGTATACAGGATGCTGGTGAACCAGGTATTGCTGGTGTATCGGTAACCTTATATGCAGGTGATGGTACTACTGTAATTGCAACAACAACTACAGATGGTGCAGGTAACTACATATTTACAAATTTGGAAGCTGGTAACTATGTTGTAGGCTTTAGCGGATTGCCCGCAGGCTATGTATTTGCTACTCAAGGTGCAGGTACTGACCCAACTAAAGACAGTAATCCTAATACAGGTACCGGTAAAACGGCTCCAATTACACTTGCTGCCGGCGAAATCAATTTAACCATTGATGCAGGTATCAGGAACGCCACACCAAAATCAGCATTGGGCGACAGGGTTTGGTTTGATAATAACTCAAACGGTATACAGGACGCTGGTGAAATGGGTGCTGGTGGTGTAACAGTTACTTTATTTGATGCAGCAGGAGTTGTAGTTAAAACAACAGTAACTGATGCAACTGGTACGTACCTGTTTACTGATCTGGATGCTGCTACTTATGTGGTTGGTTTCAGTAACCTGCCTGCAGGCTACACAGCAACTACGCAAAATGCAGCTGGCAGCACAGCAGCCAATAACAGTGATGCAAATGTGACTACATTAAAAA
>JANMDL010000897.1:0-11200 GCA_031376295.1 Chitinophagales bacterium | reverse complement strand
GACAGTATGGATGAGGTGAGAGAGGTTAGCCAGGCATGGGTTGATGACTATAACAGTGCAAGACCGCATGATGCACTGGGAGGGCTATCGCCAAAAATGTATAAGGAAAGGGCTCTGTTAAAAAGCCTCCCGCCTGTTGGGATCCGTTGCGCTCCGGCTACGCCTGCGCTTCACTACGCCCAACAGGCGGGATTACAAACCAATTAAAAATCAAACTATTTGTCTACTTTTGAAATGTACTAAAAATGGGGAGCCTACATTGTGATTGAGAGAAATAAGGTTAAAGAAAGTAAAATTTTCATTTTAAATAGTTGAATTTTTTGTTATTATGTCAGCTAACGGCAGTTTGTGAAAAAGCCCTGCCGCCCACCAAATATACGCATTATGTGAATAGCCATATTCCCTTATGATTTTTGTGGCAGTAAGATATGCAATTTATTAAAGGGTACAACCGCAAACAAACAACATTCATCACACTGGAACAAAAGCGCCGGACTCAATTGAGCCGGGCTTTTTTATTTTTATTTGAACGATACTGATTTTTTGCGTGGCTTCCCGGCTATACCACTAAATGTTGGCTGCTGGCGTTTTTTGTCAGTCGGGATGTCCAAAAATAAAACTTTCTTAATTTGAACTTACTTAATGAGTATTAAGTTGCTTTTAGATATTGCATTTATCCAGTGCTTAATATCAGGTTCAATATTTACATAGTCACCAGTCATCAATGTAAGTTTAATGCCATTCTCGTTCTCAAAAACAGCTTCGCCTGTCAAACAAAGCAATAATGCTGATACTTTTGTAATGTGTTCTTTTAATTGCTGGTCTGCTAATATTTGAATTGAGGTAACATTGCGTTCTGCTGTTTTAAATAGCGAAGCTGTTGAAATTGCTTTTGTGTCTTGATGCAAATCTTTTATGTTCATTTGATTATCTTTTTATTAATGGTGAAATAGGCAAATAGCGTAAATACCAAAGTCAAAGCAATTCTGAATATCATTGCTCCAACAGTTTTGTTTTCGTGAATTCCACCTGATTGGATATAGAAAAGAAAACCAATAAATGCGATAGATAAAATTATAGTTGAAAGTCCTAATATTTTATATGTCCAATTTTTTGAGGTAGCAAGTCCATAAACTGAAATGAGGTAAAGAAAGCTGCTTATGAAATTAGACCATACAACGAATAAAACATAGTTTCCTTCTTTTACTCTAACGTTAAACAAATCAAAAATTACGGAAGTGCTTAAAAATATTGTCAACAAACCAAAGCCTGTCAATACACCAATTGCCAGATATAGTATTACCTTTTTCATAATTGACTTAGCGGTTTCATTTTAAGAAATGCAATTCCAAGCCAAACTACTGAAACTGTCATTGTAATTGCACCGGTTAAAACTAAAACAGGCGGTAAGCCAAAATATACTTCAGATAAAATTCCAAGTGGCATTAATAAGCCTGTTAATGCAAACCAAGAAATGGTTTTAACATTTTTAAGTTTGTCGCTAAAACGAAGCAATAAATAACCAATGAGTATATTTAGAAAAGCAAAAAGATTTCCGTGTACATGTGCTAGTCTGGTTTCAAAATGTTTTCCGATACTGTAAGAGTTAGCCCATTCTACTTTTCTTGGTGCAAAGTCACGAAGGTAAATTAATAGAAAACCATAAGCCATAAAAAAGCCCATTGTCAAAAACCCTATTGCGATGTTGTTTTTGCCGTTCATATTCTTTTGTTCTTAAAAGTGAAAATTTATCAGTGAAGGTATTGTTGATACTTTGCATTAAATATGATTAGAGTCACCTTATGGCAGAATAATGGTTAGTGGCAAAAATAATATTCAATATTCCACTGTGATAGCTCTTTTGATAACAAAAGGTGTGTTTGATTATTGAAGCGGTACTCCGCTTGCAGGTAATTGAGGAGGGCTTTGTGCGGGCAGGGGATTGTTGATTGTCCTGCCCAGAACTGAAGCCCAATAAAGAAATAAAAGTACAAGATAACAACTAAAAGCCTAATAGAATTCCGTACAGCCCGAACCAAAGTACAGCGATGCAAACAGCCGAAGTTTCAACGTCCAGCCCTGCTTGCACAAAACCCCATGTTTGGCTGCTGTACACGTCAGAATAGTTTAAGTCCAACTGCTAAACTTAAAGAGCCGAAATCTTTTTTTATTGCGTTGCCCCGGTTAAAAATATTGATGTATGAAATTTTACCTGTCCACCTTTGTGATTCAGGAAAATAAAAGCCTAAAGATGGTTTTATGCCAAACAATGTCTGCCCACTTATAAAACTGGGGCCGGCCACAACTGATAAATAAATGTTTTTTGTCGGATTAAATGAAGTGCCGACAAAAATATTTACCATCCCTCGAACGTCATTTAATGGAGTTCCAGTTGAGTCAGTCCTAAAAACTTTGTCATTTTCTAAGTAGATGTCCCCAGTTAGTTCAATTGTCGGTTTAAACTTTGTCTTGTAATTTAAAAATGTTTGAAGTCCGAGTCCAATACCCCACGGATTATTACCCTTTGTAACGTCAGACAGTGTTGTATTGAATTGTGTCAATAGGTAAGTTGATATTTTTTTCTGTGTCTGTCCAAAAGAAGATGTCAAAATGAAGCAGAGTAGAAATGTCGTAATTACTTTTGTCATAGAGTGATGGTTTTGTATAGCTACCAACATTAGTATTGTTCGACACCCCTTCCGGCTGCCCCAATTCTTAACTTGCTGATTATTAATTGTTTTATATGCCTGCCTTCCGTCAGGCAGGTCGTTTTTTTTACCTGTTCCGACGCCACTGTTGGGATTGTTTCCTAATTCTCGCTGTCGCCAATACAACTTCCCACTTCAAATATCTTCTTTTTTCAACATATCGTCATTGCAGACTTGCAATATTTGTTAAAACACTCCTTTTCGATTCAATTCCGGGATACCGTTAAAAGATTCCGGCGTACAGCTGAACAAAGAAGCAGGGAAATAATTTACAATCAGGAGAGGACAATTACCCACCCTAAAATGGCAGCTTACTGAATACTTACAATCTATCTATTTCTCCCAGCTCAGTTTCATCTTTTGCAGATTTTCAGAACTGGCACCAATCATTATTTCAAATTCACCGGCCTCCCAATCGTACTTAATGCTGCCACTGCCCTGCTGCTGTGCATAATACTTCAGGTCGTCAGTAGTAATCCGGAAAGACACCGTTTTTTCATCTCCTGCTTTCAGCCATATTTTTTGAAATCCTTTCAATTCTTTTACCGGTCTGGCATTGCTGCCCACTATATCCCTTATGTACAATTGTACAATTTCTGCCCCATCAACTTTACCTGTATTTTTCAGCGTTACTGATGCAGTGAGTACCTGGTTGCCTTTAAGCGAAGTGCTGCTGAGTTTGATGCCGGAGTAATTAAATGTGGTATAGCTTAAGCCAAAGCCAAAGGGATACACCGGCTCGTTGCTTACATCCAGGTAATTGCTTTTGAATTTTGAGAACCATTTTCCCTGCTCCAACGGACGCCCAGTATTTTTATGTGCATAATACATGGGTATCTGTCCTTCGTTCTGCGGCCAGGTAGTAGTAAGTTTTGCGGAAGGATTAACGCTGCCAAAAAGTACATCGGCCACGGCAGCACCCGTTTCGCTGCCACCAAACCACACATTTAAAATAGCGGGTACATTTTCACTTTCCCACTTAATGGCCAGCGGCCTGCCGGTAAATAAAACCAGTACCACAGGCTTGCCGGTTTTAAGCAAGGCTTTGAGTAAGGCTAGCTGCACATCGGGCAAATCTATTTTGCTTCTGCTGGATGCTTCGCCACTCATTTCGGCACTTTCGCCCAATGCTGCCACTATTACATCTGCATTTTTTGCTGCTTCCAGCGCCTCGTTTATCATGGCTTCATCGCTGCGGCTATCTCTGCCAAGGCTTTTGCCAAACATGCCTGCCCGCTCTTCATAAGCGGCATCGCTTACTAAGTTGGAGCCTTTTGCATACACAATTTTTGTATTGCTGCCAGCCACTTCTGTAATGCCTGCCAGTATGGTAGCCGCATTTTTTGCATTGGCTGCCACACTCCAGGTGCCGCCCATATTTTCTTTGTTATCGGCCAGCGGCCCCACCACCGCAATGGTACCTGCTTTTTTAAGCGGCAGCACATTGCCCTGGTTTTTCAGTAATACAAAACAATCGGCTGCTATCTTTCTGGCTGCGGCACGGTTGGCTGTGGTGTATATTTCTGTGGCGGCACGGTTGGCATCGCAGTAGCGGTAAGGATCGGTAAACAATCCCAGCTTGTACTTTGCTTCCAGTATCCTTCGGCAGGCGGCATCAATATCTTGTTGCTTTACTTTACCTGTTGCCAGCGATTTTTGTAATGTGAGTAAAAAACCTTCGCCCACCATATCCATATCAATGCCTGCATTCATGGCCAGGGCTGATACGGTTGGCAGGTCGCCCAAGCCATGATCAATCATTTCGTTGATGGAGGTGTAATCGGTAACTACAAAACCCTTAAAGCCCCATTGCTTTCTCAGCACATCCGTCATCAGCCATTTGCTGCCTGTGGCCGGTATGCCATCCACTTCGTTAAACGAACTCATTACACTGCCGCACCCTGCATCTATGGCTGCTTTGTAGGGCGGAAAATATTCGTTGTACATCCTTACCCTGCTCATATCGGTGGTATTGTAATCTCTGCCTGCTTCGGCTGCACCGTACAGTGCATAATGTTTTACACAGGCCATGATGGTGTTATTTTTGCTAAGGTCGTTTCCCTGGTAGCCCTTTACCATGGCTTTTGCTATTTGCGAGCCGAGGTAAGGGTCCTCCCCACTGCCTTCTGCAATGCGCCCCCAGCGTGGGTCACGGGCAATATCCACCATGGGCGAAAAGGTCCAGTTAATACCATCGGCACTGGCTTCCTGTGCAGCAATTCTTGCACTGCGCTCTATGGCATTCATATCCCAGGAGCAACTGAGCGCCAGCGGTATGGGAAAAACTGTTTCGTACCCATGTATCACATCCATACCAAACAACAGGGGTATCTTCAGCCTGCTTTCTTCTACGGCTACTTTTTGTACTGCCTTTATTTTTTCTACCGATTTGATGTTGAACAAACCGCCTACCCTGCCTTCTTTTATCTTTTTACCAATATCCGAGCTGGAGGCCTGGCCTGTAGTAATATCGCCTGCACCGGGCAGGTTCAGTTGCCCCAGCTTTTCTTCCAGCGTCATTTGCTTCATCAATACATCAATAAAGGTTTTCATTTTTGCATCCTGCGCTTTTACAAGCTGCCCACAAATGCAAAGGAGTATCAATACTATATTCTTTTTCATCCTGTTAATTTTTTTGTACCTGCGGACTTGTAAAGCCGAGTTTTTTTAATCCATTTTTTATTTCGGGGCAGCTCATAAATAATTTCCACAATAAACCGGTTCTGTAATTTTCAATCATGGCTACAATGGGGCCCTGATCGATGGCGAGGTGCGATGTGGCATACCAGTTTTGCGTTTCATTAAACGCATCTGTAAAGCCATATTCCGTCCATAGCTTATCGCCAAGGTTGTAATAAAAATGTTTCAGTGCCTTCATGGAATATTCAGGCGTGTAAGGGAATGCGGCGAGTGCTGCTGTGGGCGTGATGGTGCCCAAATCGTTGGTAGGGGAATGTGCATTATAGCCATCGTACGTATCGCTGGCGGTAAGCCCCCAGCAGTTTTCGCCATACCCCTTCATTTTTTTTGGGTTATCGAGGCAATAGGCATGGTTGATAAGTGTGTGGTTTTTATTCTGCTGCCAGTAATCGGCATAGCTGTCTTTCAGCCCCCGTGGATCGAGCCCCAGGAAAGAATACTGTGAAAAAAACAGCGGGCCGCCATAATCGAAACCCAGCGGCAGTTTATAGCCGTAAAACTCCCGGCCATTTTTAAAGAAGCTGCTCTCTGCCCAACCACGGTGATATACGGATGCAGGTACAGGATACCGCTCTGCACTTGCGGCCAGTACATACATGATAAGACATTCATTAAAACCACGCACCGGAAAATTCATGGCCCAGCCATTATTGGGGCTCCAGTGCCAATACAATACTTCCTGTCCTCCCTGTGTAAACCAGTTCCATTCAATTTCCGACCATAGCCACCCTATCTTGTTGCGCAGTTCATTTTCTGCCGGGGTATTGCCGGTAAAATACTGCCTGGCACAAAGCAAGCCCTGAAAAAGGTAAGAAGTTTCTACAAGGTCTGCTCCATCATCCTTACGGCTGAAGGGAATTGTTTTACCCGTAGCACCATTGAGCCAATGCGCAAATACACCGTGGTATGAATCGGCCTTGAGTAAAAAATTGACCATGCGCAGCATAAACTTTGCTGCGGTATCCCTGCTGATCCATTTTCGCTCTGTTGCTGTGATAATGCTCATAATACCAAAGCCGGTGCCGCCTGTGGTTACTGTTTCGTTGCCATAACCAAAGCTCTCATTGCTTCTTTCTCTTGACATACCACTTACCGGGTGTGCAAAATCCCAAAAGTACCGGAAGGTTTGCCGCTGCACCAAATCAAGCAGGGCTGTATCGCTAAGATTCATCGGCCGTTCTGCTGCATTAAATACTTTTGCTGCGGGCTTGCTTTTTTGCGCATGAGCCTGCACTGATGCAGCACACATAAAAACCAGCAGTAATTTTTTTATCATCTCAATTTTTAATTTAAAGATAGGGTGCTGAAAAGCCCAGCACATTCTTCATGCCGTTTTTTACTTCGGGGCAACTGGTAAATAAATTCCACAGCAACTGCGACCGGTAATTTTCTATCATTACAATTATTGGCCCCTGATCGATGGCTAGAAATGAATTGGCATACCACAAATCTTTTAAAGAAAAGGCATCCACAAAACCATATTCCTTCCACAGCTTATCGCCCAGCTTATAGTAAAAGAATTTTAAGGCACTCATACTTTCGGCAGGTGTATAGGGAAAGGATGATAATGCTGCAGTAGGCGAAATGACACCAATATCATTATTGGGTTCATTGGCATTGTAGCCTTTGGGTACATCACTTGCTGTGAGGCCCCAGCACTGGCTGCTGTAGCCAAAAAATGCTTTTGGGTTTGCCCTGCAGTATTCGTAATTTATTTTTGTGTGATTGGTTACCTGGGTTTGATAATTGGCATAGGTATCGCTGAGGCCATTGGGGTTTACGCCCAAAAAGGAATAGTGACTAAAAAATAACGGGCCACCATTGGCAGCACCAAGCGGCAGTTGTAACCCGTAATAACTATTGTTGTTCACCATTGCACCATTTCTTGCAAATCCTTCTTTATATACAGCCAGTGGTACTGCAAAAGTGGTGGAGGATGCTGCCAGTATATAGGTTATCAAACACTCGTTCCAGCCCTGAATTTTCTGGTTAATATCCCAGCCAAAGTTGGGGCTCCAGTGCCAGTACAGTACATTTTCATTCGCTTTGCGGAACCAGCTCCACTCAACCCCGTTCCAGATGGTATTGATATCGTTGCGCAAAGTGGTTTCTGCGGCGTCGGCTCCATTAAAATACTGCCTTGCTGTAAGAAGCCCTGTTATTAAAAAAGAAGTTTCCACCAGGTCGGCACCATTATCTTTTGTACTGAAGGGAATTACAGTACCGTTAGTGCCATTGAGCCAATGCGGAAAAGCGCCATGAAATTTTTGTGCGGTATTTTTTAAGAATGCTACAATCGTCTGCATCCTGGCAAGCCCCTGCGCCCTGGTAATAAAATTGCGGTTGATGGCTGCCGGTATGGCCATGATGCCAAAACCAGAACCACCGCTGGTTACCGTTTCGGGTGTTGCATTGCTTCTTTCCCTGGCAAGGCCGCTTACGGGGTGGCCATAGTCCCAAAAATATTTGAAAGTTCTGCGCTGTACCGAATCCAGCAGGGCATTGTCGCTGATTGGTGGAAACTTATCGGTTGAATCTATTTGTGTGATGAATCGGGTGGCATAGCCAAAATTCAGGTTGCCCTTTTTTACTGATAGTAAGGAAGTGGTTGCGTTTACTGTATAGCGTGTAAGGTTTTTTAATGGCGCAGCGGGTGTAAGCACAATGGTGCTGTCGTTATTTTCGTAACTCATGATTACGGCAACTGTTCCAACTCCTGTTTCGGTTAATGAAACTGCTGAAGCAGCCGAAGCCCTGTCCACTGCATTATCGAAACTCAGCTTTAATATGGCTGATTTGCTTATATTATAATTATCGATGGTTACTACCGCAGTAACGGCTCCCAATTTTGTTTGGAGCAGGTACAATTTTTCAGGCACAGGATCTGGTGCCGGTGGCGCAGCATTCTTTTTGCTGCAGGCTGTTGCAAGTACAATCATACACACAAAAAAAATCCTTATTCCGCTTTGCATCATATTTACTCGTTTTTATTTTAATGTCGTTAAGTTAACGCCCGGCCTGCGCTGATTCTGTCACCCCTCCGGGGTTTAGCCCTTATTTTGTTGCTTTCTATTATCCTTTCGCCCCTACGGGGCTGATAATGCTTAACCGAATAGCATGGTTCTTTTATTTTAAAAAACCAATGTTGCTATTGAATGCGGCATGGCAGTTATTTCAGCCGCACTGCCGTTGATCCATAAAAAATAAGGCGTTTTAGTATTGCCCTGGTTCATTACAATTACCACCGTTTTTCCATCCTCATTACGAAAGGCTGTAGTAAGCAACTGGCTGCGGCTGGCGGCTGCTGCAATTCTTTTGGCACCGGGCTGTATAAATTTTGAAAAATGCCCGATATAATAATAGGCATTGGTATAAATAAGCTTACCCGTTTTGGTATCGCCATGCACGGGTGCAAAACAAAAATTCTGTACATGGTTGGGGCCGCCGGTTTCATCCAGCAATATGTTCCAGTCGGTAAAGCCCACCATGCCATTGTTGTAATCAGTAATCATGGCTCGGCCGTATTCTTCCCCCAGCGACCAGGCATTGTACCTTGTGGCATTAAAACTTTCTGCACATCCTTCGGTAAAAATCAAATTTTTATCAGGATAAGCTTCATGCACCCTTCTCACATTATCGTACATAGGTGTGCCGCCGCTCCAGTCTTCGTACCAGTGAAAGCCAATGCCCCAAATGTATTTTGCCGCTTCGGGATCGTTGAGGTAAGTTTGCGCCCGCTGGTAAATCAAATCCCGGTTATGATCCCATGCAATGATTTTTTTATCTTTCAGCCCTTCTTTTTCCATAATGGGGCCAAGGCTTTTTTTCAGAAAATCTCTTTCTTCTTCCGCAGTGTAAATACAACTTTCCCAGCGCTGTGTGGCCATGGGCTCATTTTGTATGCTGATGCCCCACACAGGTATGCCGGCTTTTTCATATTCCTTAATAAACTTTGTGTAATACATTGCCCAACTGTCGTAAAATTCAGGCTTCAGCTTTCCACCATGCAGCATGTCCTTGTTGTCCTTCATCCAGGCAGGCGGGCTCCATGGGCTTGCATAAAGGTTCAGTTTTCCACCGGCAGCAGTCATGGCTTCTTTTATAAAAGGAATTTTAAACTTTCTGTCGTGGTCAATATTAAAAGTTTTCAGTTCCTTGTCACCATCGGCAGTATAGGTATACATATCGCTGCTGAAATCGCAACTGTTGATATTGGTACGGGCAAGGGTGTAGCCTATCCCTTTTTGCTTGTCAAAATAGGCCGTCAGTAATTCCTGCTGCTGGGCTTTGGGCAGTTTATAAAATGTTTCTGCGGAAGCATCCGTCAGGGCAGCACCAGTACCAAAGTAGGTTTGAAAAGATTTTCCGGGATCCACAAAAATACTTACCTCATTTTCAAAAGGTTGTCCCTTTTGCTTAAAGGCCACTGTATCAGTAGCTGTGAGCCGGTAACTGCTACTGTCGGCGGTGGTGTACACCACTACTTTTTTTCCTTCAATAGAAAAAGGTACTGAAGCGGTATCCTGTTTTTTAGTGGCATCACCTGAGCAGGAAAATAAAATTAACGAGGTGATTACAAAAGCGATTTTTTGCATACTTATTTTTTTTTACCATGTGTATGTTGCAACAGCACCTGCTGCCAAAGAGGTGAAAGCTGTTTTACCTTTATAGCCAATGTTAAAGCCTGCGGCAGTATTGCCTTCATTAAGCACAATCAGTACCTTTTTTCCAGATGGTGTTTTAAAAGCCACATTGGGCAAATCGTTAAGCAGGTTGCTTTGAATATGCACCGAACCGGGAGGCACAAACTTTGATGCCTGCGCAATGATGTAGTAGGCCACATTTCGTGTGATTGATGAACCAACAATTGTTACAGCTCCTTTACATTCCGTACAGCCGCCCGGTGTATAGGGCCCAAAAGTGGCATCATTGGCGAGGTTCCACTCCAGCACATTTCTGCTCCAGTTGCGCATAGAGCCTATCACTACATTTTTGAGGTGCCATTTAAGGTCGCCACCAAAATTGCCGTTGGAGCTGGTAAACTGCTCCGTAAAATATACGGCTTTATCGGGATGTGCAATGTGCACGGTTGACATGGCGCTTATATCGCCAGCGTATAAATGAAAGGCCGAGCCATTTACGTATTGCTTTGCCCCAGCATCGTTGAGTATGGCAATGGGGTAACCGGGGTTATCGCAATTATGATCGAAAGTGATAATTTTTGTGGGGATGCCTGCGGCCTGAAAAGCGGGGCCGAGATTATTTTTTATAAACGTGGTTTGCTGCGCCGCAGTCATCAGCATACTCGGATTGTTGTTGGGATTCTCCGGTTCATTCTGCGGGGTGATGGCATCAATGGTGATCCCCTTTGCCTGCATGGCCTGTATGTACTTTACAAAATATTTTGCATATACGCTGTAATACTGCGGCAGCAAACTGCCCCCAACAAAGCTTGTATTACTCTTCATCCATACCGGCGGGCTCCAGGGTGTAGCCAGAATTTTTATGCCTGGGTTGATGGCGATTACCTGCTTTAATAAAGGCACCAGGTCAACACTATCCTGCGACAGGCTGAAGTTGGTAAGCAAGGTATCAATTTGCCCGGCAGGCATATCATTGCAACTGAATACCGAAGGGCTGAGGTCGGATGCGCCGATACTGATTCTGATATAATTTACACCCAGTGAAGTGCTGCCGCTGCCGAAAAATTCGTTGAGCAATGCCGCTTTAGATGCGGCATCCATCCTGTTGATAAGGTAAGCACTGCTGCCGGTAAAAGTATAGCCAAAGCC
>JANMDL010000894.1:0-20644 GCA_031376295.1 Chitinophagales bacterium | reverse complement strand
GACAGTATGGATGAGGTGAGAGAGGTTAGCCAGGCATGGGTTGATGACTATAACAGTGCAAGACCGCATGATGCACTGGGAGGGCTATCGCCAAAAATGTATAAGGAAAGGGCTCTGTTAAAAAGCCTCCCGCCTGTTGGGCTCCGTTGCGCTCCGGCTACGCCTGCGCTTCACTACGCCCAACAGGCGGGATTACAAACCAATTAAAAATCAAACTATTTGTCTACTTTTGAAATGTACTAAAAATGGGGAGCCTACACCCGAATGCAACTAGCTAAAGCTTTTACTGTCCACGGTATGTCTTTTTTTTCTATGCTTTGTTGTTGTGCTTTTTCAATAACTATCATTGCTAGTAAGCCAAAGCTAAAACTAATATCAGGAATAAGGCGTATTGCAAAATTCCTTGCTTTAGTTAAATATATATCATCGTTTCCCTGTATTAATTGGTTTATACTAGTCAAGGATTGACCTCTAATGTAATGTAGAAGTAGACTTTTTAATATGGGGAGCTTTTCTAAAATTTTTTCTGTTTCCTCAATTTCAGCTTTTACCCCTATTGCTTTTTTTATTTGATTCAGTATGCTTTGTTTTGTGTAAATTCTTTTTATGTAACTAATGTCCTTTGTTAGCCAGTCAAAGAACCATTCAATGTATTCTGTAACTGTGAGGTTGACAAATTCTATAAGTCTTTCTTTATCAATGGCATTGCTTATTTCTAGTATGAGGCTTGGATCTATGCCCGTTTTGAAGCTAATTTCTTTTGTCCAGACTATGTTTTCGGATAAGTTATCCAATTCATTTCTTCTTTTTATTAAATTGTCTACTTGTGTATTAAAAATTTCTTCATTCTTTTCTTTAACTGCTTTAAATGCATAGAATGAATTTTTAAATAGGTTCTTTGTTTCTGTTTCCGATAGATTTTCGGCTTTAAATCTATAAAGGATGTTTATCTGACTTATATCTAGGGGCTCTGATTGATCTTGAATGGAGTCTAAAAAAAACTCAAATGGGTCTTCTATTTTTAGGCACTGGTCACTTTTTGAAAAAACCTCATTCTTTAAAGTCCACCAGCGCTTTGAAATTGTAGAATCTTTTATTGTTACAATTTCACCTGGTATAAGAATTACAGCTCCCTGCGAAGATTGGCCTGCACGGCCTGCACGGCCAGCAGCATTGAGTAATTCATGGGGGGAATCCGCTCTCGGAATTTCAAGTCATCATTATATCTATCATCTCCTGCAATAATTACAATTTCTGCGGGCAAATTCATTCCTTGTGCTAATGTTGCGGTAGCAACTAGAGCAATAGAACCATCTGTTTGTTTGAAATATTGTTCAATTAGGCTTCTTTCAACCGACAGAAGTAATCCATGATGGACTCCAGCGTTAACGTGATTATGAAAATATGAGTTTTCTATTTCTCCTAATTCCATGCTTAAACTTTTTATTATATGGGTGTTTGATTTGATAAAATCATCATACCCATTTTTTCTACCAATTAGTGTTTCGTTAATCTTTTGTGAAGTAGAGTTAGCTATTCTGGGATCATCGACAAAAATAAGAGTTTTAAGACCTAGCTTTGAGAAATGGATACCTAATTTTGCTGCGATATCATTTCGGTTCGTTGTTAAGTGCCATTTGTTATTTATGCCTAATAATATTTTTTCATTCAGAAGTTGAATCCTATAGTAATCGCTATCATCAACTGTCTCCCAAATATTTTTTAAACTAAAAAAACAGTGTGGGATAATTTCCATTTCTTCTATGAGCTTCTTGGGTGGGTTTATTGTTTTTTTTGTTGTGAAATTTTTTAATATTTCTTCCTGCAGAGTGTAAATTTCTTTATGCTCAAAAATAAGGCATCCATGAAGTTGTCTTGTGGGTTTCCATGAGGAGTTAAACAATTTACACTCACGGCCTAAGATTGTTTGTATCCATTCTGCAATTTCAATTCCATTTTCTACCATGGCTGATATTAATAGGAAATCTGAATTTGGTATAGTCGTCAACAAGGAAATTAAGCAATACATTGCATCTATGGCCCGTCTGTCTTTTTGAATGTTTTTCCCATTTATTAGGTGAAATTCATCGAAAACAATAAGTCCTATACCATTTAATAAATCTGAACTCATATTCAATAATGTCAGACATCTCTCAGGGGTTAGTACCGAAATCGGGAATGAGTTAGACTCTCCAAATTCAGTAAATTCTGCATCAACTTCTATTTGCGCAGGTTTAAATTCCGTGAAAAGAGTCATTAGATTTTTAATAACCTGGTCTTTTAGTGCATGAGTTGGAACCAAGTAAATTACTTTCTTTCCTGAATATAAGCATGATGCAATTTTCAACTCTGTCAATGTTGATTTACCCGCTCCTGTTGGTAGTGTGAGTACAGAAGAAATGCCCAGCTCAAGAAAATTTGTATTTAATACATCTTTATGATTCTCCCACAGATAAGGACGATCTTTAGCTAATTTCGCCAAAAAACTTTCCCACAATATAGGGTCAAGACCTTTAGGAGGAGAGATATTTATTACACCTCGATTTGAAATATCTTTTTCAAGAATTTTCAATAACTTGGCTAAATGATATGGCCCAGTGAATATACTCTTTTGATTCCAAAAACTATTTTCGGAAACAGATAAATCTATAACTCTACCAAAAAGATCAATTTCTTCTTTGTCACTACCAGTTAGCCTTTCTGCAATTTTGTAAATGCCTAAGCCTATTTCCATCCACAAATAGTCTAAAGCCATTTGTTGTAAATATTTAGTTTCTATTTCTTTTTCGATAAGAGGATTGTCTAGTATAGCCATAAGCTTACCTTTGCCTAGAGCTTGAACATATGAAACTAATTTTCTTTCTGTTGAACTAATGTTATTTGGAATTAAAAGCTTATTAGCCATTTCTGCCGCATCAGCTTGGCTATTTCCAATTAGAAATAATACAATACAAGATATATATGGTGATATTGTATCTATTTCCAAAAGTGATGTTGAATTGTAACCAAAAGAAAGATGAATTTTATGAATTAGAACATGGCAAGTTGCTGCAACAAAAGCTATAGACTCTTTCCTTTCATGATTGGGAAATAAGATAAGGAGTGTTTCAAGATTATTTGCCAAAGTTTGAGATATATCAAGGCTTCGAGCTATATCTTCTGATTGATCAGTAATAGTACCATCGGCAAACTGAAGTCTTAAATTAACAATCTGCGCATATATTCGGGTTAACTCTTGAGGGAGTCTATCTATTCTGATGTCTCCAATGGTTGGAATTTTTTTTATTTTCTCTTCTGTGACTGAATTATACATTTGTAATCTTTTGGGATTCTAAAAAGGTAATCACTTTTTGACATAGCTGTTCCATCCATTCTCGGATATTATCTTTATAAATTGTTGAGGAATATCTTCTGTGAGGAAAAGTGCCAGTAACGCAATTATCATATCCTTTAAATAATTTTTTTCGGTTTTCTTTTTTTTGATATTTCTCATTTCGATTAATCCCAATTCTGTATTTCCAACGCTCTTTTTTGTAAATATCATTTCTATTTGCCTCAAGTACATTGCCCCCCTCTAAGTTTTCAAGTAGAGCAGAAACTCTACTAACTATTTGATTATTATGCACCCCCTTTTCAAACTGAATAAATTCCTTCCAAATTTCAGGAATAATAACCCTATGGTGTTCTGTGCATTTGTCTTCTGTTATAATAATATTTTTTAATGTTAATTGCTTATCAAGCAAAATAGCTACGCCGTCTAACCCATGTTGTGCTGGTGCGTCATGGGGTTGTTGACAGTAAAAGTGTTCTCCATTATGTGCCACAAATAAAGCAAGCCATGAAATAATTTGGAATACCCAGCCATCCCTTTTTTCAATCTCATTCTTTGTTTTTCCAGTTTCTTTTAGTTTGGCAATTGCAAAGTCAATATCACTATTTTCAAAAGTTGGAATTGAAGATGACAAGGCATTAATAATTCTTTTTACATGTGCATAGTGTCCTAACAATATCTTGCCGATGTACTCAGCAAGAATGGTATCATTATTTATGTCAAATTCTTTATCGATAACTAAAGGAGAGCAATCTAGGTCAGAATATGTAAATGGCATTAGCTTGGTTTATTTGATTGTTAAACAAAGGATAAATGACTTCATTTTTTTATTAGAAGCCTACACCCAACAAATATACACAATATGCGAACAGCTGTATTTTTATGAAAGTTTTTTGGTTCTGCTAGTTCTGTGACAATTATTAGAAATGTATACTAAATTAACTTAGGTATATGATGCCATAAGTATCAAAAAATTTATTTTTCAAGCCTCATCCCCCCACAAACCGCTTTTAAAACCTCACAAGGGTCAACTTCAATGGCAAGAGCAATTAAATATACTTCATTTGCCCTGAGCTTTGCAGAAGCATTTAAGGTAAGCTGGTTTAGCCTGGAAGTACTGATTCCTGTTTTTCTGGCAATAGCGGCCTTGTTGATAGATTTTTTTGCCAGGTATTGCCCCAAGTCAGTCATATTGCTCCGTTTAAAAGCATAAATATAGATACAAGAATGATTTATTTCGAATTTCTATACAGAAGCTAAAAAAATATGTATAATTTCTATATAAGTGTGTAAAAAAAATACATTTAATGTTATTTATTTGTATATATTTGATAAATAAATGTATCATTGATTGCAGCAAAACACACAGGCATGAAAAATATAAATGAAAAAGAACTGGTTATCTCACTCATTAAAGATGATTTAATAAACAAGAAACTTGTAAATGGGCTTATCGGGATCGGCCTTGACGCAGGCAATTATTTATTGCATTTAAGCGAAACGGTTTTTATGCTGATGGGCTTTGATGACAGCCAGGCAAACGAAGTATTTGAACGGTATATGGAGCTGGCCAATAGTGCAACATTTATAGATATTTCGCATTCTGAGAAGTCTATGGATAACCTGGCGTTACATATTTATACAGAGTTGTGTTCACGTAAAGCCAGTCATTAATAATTGGTGTGTAACAGCTGCAATGATTTTTTTGTGAACTAAAATTTTTTTTCATGGCCTGTCCGGTTTTATTTCCTCCGTTCGTCATTTAGTTGTAATTTATTTTTTATTTCTAAAAATTGAAACAATGGAAAAGTTCATGTTTATTTTTCATGGAGGCAACAACCCCCATGCAGACCACTCACCCGAAGCTATGGAAGCCAGTATGGCCAAATGGATGGCCTGGATAGGCAAACTGAGTGCAGCCGGACAGTATGTAAGTGGTGAGCCGCTGCTGCCCGGTGGTAAAACAGTAAGTGGTGCGGAAAAAATCGTAGCCGATGGACCTTACACAGAAGGCAAAGAAGTGGTAGGCGGTTTTTTTATTGTGCAGGCAAAGGATATGGACGAAGCGATTTCACTAACAGATGAGTACCCCGATTTTGGAACTGGCGGAACAGTGCAGGTAAGGCAGGTAATGAAGATGGATATGTAAGCAATAGTGAGTCATGCAAAACTGTATGCAGGCAGGTAGTGTTTGGGTAATCATATTAAGAGCAACGCTGCTGCGCAGCTTTAAGAATGCCATCCCGCAATCAAATGCGGGACAGGCAACAGCGCTGAAACACAAAAAAAGAAAAAAACAGTGCCTCAGTGTTTCAGTGGCAATAGATAATTGTTTTGAAATTGAGACACTGTGTACAGGCAGGCCGTAAAGGGTACTGCCTGTACTTTTTTTATAAGCAAAATAACAGCAGCAATCTGTATCTTGGTTTTTAAACAGCATTACTGATCCATGGAGACAGGCACAGGCATCAACGAGGCGGCGGCACATTTATTCAGGCATGAAGCGGGTAAGCTGGTGGCTGTGCTTACCCGTGTGTTTGGCCCGCACAACCTGCACCTGGCGGAGGATGTGATGCAGGATACTTTGCTGAAAGCATTGGAAACCTGGAAATTGCAGGGTCTGCCGAAAAACCCTACTGGCTGGCTTTTTACGGTTGCTAAAAACAAAGCACTGGACGTTTTGAGACGGCAAAAAACCGCTGCTGCTTATGCCGCATCCCTTTCGCCCTTGCTGCAATCGGAATACACGCTGGTACCTACACTGAATGATTTGCTGCAGGAAGAAAATATTCCTGATGCTCAACTGCGGATGATGTTTGTCTGCTGCCACCCCAACCTCTCTGCAGATGCACAGGTGGCACTAATACTGAAAACACTTTGTGGGTTTAGTGTGGCGGAGATTGCCAAAGCCTTTATTACCAGCAGCGATACCATCGAAAAAAGACTGTACCGGGTAAAGCAGCAGTTCGGCGATAAACAAATCGTATTTGAGCTGCCACCACCACAGGAGTTGAGTAAAAGGCTGGATATAGTACTTGCCGCCATCTATTTTATTTTTAATGAGGGCTATAATTCTACCCGGCACGAAGACCTTGTACGTACCGACCTGCTGGAGGAAGCTATGAGGCTGGCGCAATTGCTGATAACCCACCCACTTACCCGTGACCCAAGAATAGCTGCCCTGCTGGCATTGTTCTGCTTTAACTGCTCAAGGTCGGCCACCCGGTTAGATAAAGACGGAAATATTCTGCTGCTGAAAGAACAGGACCGCAGCCAATGGAACCAGCAACTGATTGTACAGGGCACTGATTTTCTGGAACAATCAACCGGTAGTGAGCAGGCCAGCCGCTATCACCTGGAAGCCATGATTGCGTATGAACATGCTGTGGCAACTAATTTTGAGCAAACAAACTGGGGCAATATCATTGCATATTACAATATCCTCTACCAAATAAACCCATCACCTGTAGTGGCACTCAACCGGGCTATTGCCATTGGTGAAAAAGATGGCCCTTTGACCGGGATAACTGCTATAGAAAAAATTGCCAACCCTGAAAAATTGCAGCAATATTACCTGTTGCCCGCCGCATTGGGCGAAATGTATGCCCGGCTGAACGATACTGAAAAGGCAGTTGCGTACCTGTCAACTGCTATCCGCCTCACCCAATCCCAAGCCGAAAAAAAACTGCTGCAGCGCAAATTAGACAGCCTGACCAATGATTCCGGCACTGTTTGAGCTGGTACGCTGCAATACGGGAGCAACAAAAACGTTCTGTAGATTGTCTGTATAAGGGGCAAAAGGCGTTATTTTTGATATAAATCCAATTACAAACGATATACAATGAGAAAATTTTACCTGATTTCTTCTTTCCTGTTCACCATGCACTTATCTGCTGCTGCTCAAACAGGGCAGCCAGTACGTTTTACAGCAGGCAATTTTATCACCGGCAATACTATTTCTAAAGGCAGTTTTAATAAAGCACAGCTGCAAGCTGGCTTATACAATGATAACTATTATGTGCTGGTGCAGTTTTCGCAATTACCAGATGCGGTGCAGCAGGCGCAATTGGCAGGAGCTGGTGTGCAATTGGTTGAATACCTGCCCGGCAATGCTTACCTGGCGGTGATAAAAAACAGTTTTGATTTTAATGCTGCTGGTCGTTACCGGATGGTGTCGGTAAATGTTGTGCCGCCAATTTATAAGAGTACCATAAAGCCCGGTGATTTTAGCGATGGAGTAAATAAGCAAACCAGGAAGCTGCTGGCTGTATCTGTTTTTGGCATTACTGATAAAATGATAATCAGTAAAGAACTGGAGCAGGCAGGAGCAGTTGTTGTACATGAAAAACTCAGCAGCAACCAATTGATTTTTATTGAACCGGATCCAGGTATTGCCGAAGCTGTTGCCCGGTTGCCATTTGTAAGCAGCGTCAACCTGCAGCAGGTAAAAGACAGGGCGCTTAATTACAACAGCAAGGGGCTTCATTCAGTAAGTGCTTTACTAAATACCAAGGGATTATCAGGCAAAGGTGTTGCTGTTGGCATTGGTGATGATGCAGACGTGTCTACACATATTGATTTTACGGGAAGGCTGATTAACAGGGCGCCGGTTTACCCCAACGATCATGGTACGCATGTAACCGGTACAACAGCCGGTGGTGGGCTGCTAAACCCGCTGTACAAAGGCAATGCACCAAAGGCAACCATTGTTAACCAGTTTTTCAGCGATATCATTACCAATACGCCAACCTATATCAGCGATTACAATATGGTGCTGACCAACAATTCTTATTATACCGGCGAAGACAGTTGCCCCGGAAATAACAAGTATGATGTAAGTAGTAATTATATTGACGCACAAACACGCAATTACAACCAGTTGCTGCATGTGGTGGCGGCTGGTAATGATGGATCGTATAACTGTTCGGGGTACCCGGCTTCTTTTGCTACCATAAAATCCGGCTGGCAATGTGGTAAGAATGTACTCACAGTTGGTGCCATGAAACCAGATGATTATAACATCACTTTCTTCAGCAGCCGTGGCCCGGTGCAGGATGGCCGGCTGAAGCCCGAAATAGTTGCCAACGGTTGGGGAGTATCTTCTACTTACACCAATAATAACTATGCATGGTTTTTTGGCACTAGTATGGCAGGGCCAAATGTAATGGGCGCATTGGCATTGGTATACGAACGTTACCGCCAGTTGAACAGTGGTGCAAATCCTTCGGGAGCGCTGGTAAAAGCAGTGGCATGCAATGCGGCAGAAGACCTGGGCAATCCCGGCCCCGATTTTACTTATGGTTTCGGAATGATTAATGCCCGCAGGGCGGTGGAAGCCATTGAGCAAAACAGGTATATTGCCGGTACAGTGTCTAATGGGGCATCAAACAATCATATTATCAATATTCCTGCTGGTGCTGTAAGGGTAAAAGTAATGCTGTACTGGGTAGATAAGGAGGCGGCAGCCAATGCCGCAGCAACATTAGTAAATGATCTTGACCTTACGGTTACAACACCGCTCTCGGTGCTGCACAATCCTTTGGTATTAAACGCAACACCAGCCGGTGTTAATCTTACAGCAGTGGAAGGAACTGACCACCGTAATAATATTGAACAGGTAGTGATAGAAAATCCCGGCAGCGGCAATTTTACCATTGCTGTAAATGGCTTTGCAGTGCCGTTTGGCCCGCAGCAATATGTGCTTACTTACGAAGTTGTACAACCATCGGTTACGGTAGAGTATCCTTATGGCGGTGAAACGTGGGTACCTGCAGCAGCGGAAACCATCCGCTGGAGCGCTTATGGCAATGAAAGCGAAACCTTTGCCGTGGAATATTCTGACAACAACGGCAGTAGCTGGACAACGCTCAGCAGCAGCGTACCGGCAACAGCCCGCAGTTTTGTGTGGAGCGCTGGTCCGGCAGCTCCAACAAACATTGCACTGATCAGGGTAAAGAGAAACAATACTGCATTAAGCGGACAGGGCAGCAATTTCACTGTGCTTGCTCAGCCGCAGATTGTTACTTCCAATGTATGCGAAGGTGCGGTGCAGTTAAGCTGGTCGGGCATCGCTGCTGCCACTTCTTATGATATTATGCAATTGAAAGGTGATAGCATGGAAGTGATTGGCAATACCAGTTCGCTGAATTATGTTGTGAAGGGGCTGGATAAAAGTACAAGGAGCTGGCTGGCAGTAAGGGCAAAAAATGGTACGGTTGCAGGCCGGCGCTCAGTAGCTATTGATGTAGTGCCTAACAGCGGGCCTTGTACGCTTTCTGATTTTGACAATGATGTGGCAGGAGATATTATACTGGAACCTTTTACCACCAGGGAATTTACTGCGGCTGCTGGTGGTTCGGACAGGCCCATAAAAGTACAGTTTAAAAATTTAGACAATGTGGCTATCAGTGGTCCGATGAATGTGTCTTACAGTATTTTTGGTAACCCTGCAGTTACCGAAAGCATCAGCCCTGCTGTAGCAGCTGGGGCAACATTTGTGCATACTTTTGCACAGCATGCCCTGCCGATTTCGGGTTCTGTTACACTCAAGATAAAAGTATGGATTACAAGGACAGGTGATAATAACCACGGGAATGATACGGTGTATAAAACAGTGAAGCGGCTGGAAAACCAGATAATTTTAGGCATGCCTGTTGTTGATGATTTTGAAACTACAGGAACTGCCGAATACAGGAGCAATATTACGGGTATTGATGGCGTTGACCGCTTTGACTTTGCCACAAACACTGCAAGAGGGCGGTTGCGCAGTTTTGTTAACACGGGGTTTGCCCGTAGTGGTACTAAAGCGCTTACGCTGGACCAGGCACCTATCAGCAGCCAGTACAATGCTGACAGCCTTACAGCAACTTACAATCTTTTGATATACAACAGCAACAGTGTGCAATTGCGCTACGATTTTTATTACAAAAACCATGGCCAGGAAAACCGGCCGGGCAATAAGGTATGGATGCGTGGCAGTGAAAATAACAGTTGGTTGCCTGCTTATGATTTGTATGCCAACCAGGCGGCCATCAGCCAGTGGAAATTTGCCAGCATCAATGTAAATGAAGTGCTTGCTTCGGGAGGGCAGGTGTCGTCACCAACTTTCCAGGTAAGGTTTGGGCAGGAGGGACTTACTTCTGCCAACAGTGTGGTGCAGGAGTTCGATTTAGATGATGGCTATACTTTTGATGTGGTAAGGCTTACGGATGCGAATAACGATCTTGGATTACTGAATATCGTATCGCCGGATAAAAAGGGCTGCGGCCTTGGTAGTGCAACACCGGTAACCATCAGCGTAAAAAATTACACTGCCACTACATTTAATAATATTGCGGTTAGTTACCGCATCAACGGTGGTGCTGTTGTTACTGAAAACATCCCTGTACTCAATGGCAATCAAACGCTGAATTATACTTTTGCTGCCACGGCAAATTTGAGTGCCTATATTGATTATAACTGCGATTTCTGGATCAATTACGGGCCTGATACTTACCGGGGTAATGATAGTGTGTTAAATTATAATTTCCGTAACACGCCATTGATCAGCAGCTATCCTTACTTAGAAGGGTTTGAAGCCAATAATGGCAACTGGTATGTAAAGGGAAGCAATGCAAGCTGGCAATGGGGAACGCCTGCAAAGCCAATCATCAACAAAGCAGCCAATGGCAGTAAAGCATGGGTTACCAGCCTTGCGGGCCGTTACCGGGAAAACGAATTGTCTTACCTCTACTCGCCCTGTTTTGACTTAAGCAGCATGGCACAGCCGGTACTATCATTCAGTCACATTTTCAGGATAGAGGATGATTGCCCCTGCGATTATACCTGGGTGGAATATTCGGCCGATGGTGGTACTACCTGGCAAAAACTGGGAACACCGGGTACAGGCACTAACTGGTATGATGATGCAGGCACTGTAAGATGGAAGGCGTCTCAACCCAACTGGCATGTGGCCAGTATTTATTTGCCGGCGGCGTTAACCAGTGCAAGGTTCAGGTTTGTAATGGCTGCGGATGGTGGCGTTAATTTTGAAGGTGTGGGCATTGATGATGTGCATGTATTTGACAAAAAATTAATTTACACAGGAGCGCCTATAACCAGTGGTTTATCGCAAACAGTAAATATAAATGGCTGGGTACATTTTAATGATGCGGGTGGAAAAAGGGTAGTTTCTGTTAATTCCCTGGGGCAGAATCTTGGCCTTACCAATGTGCAGGTACACCCACATACCGGTTTGGTACGTGATACCAGCAACCAGTATTATGCCAACAGAAATATTGTGATACAACCAGCAGCACCTCCAGCAGGTAATGTCAGCATCCGTTTCTATTTTACTGATGCGGAAGCAAAGGCACTCATCAATGCTTCAGGATGTGCCGGCTGTATCAGGCCTGCGGATGCTTATGAACTTGGGGTAACAAAGTACAGTGGCTTGTTAGCAGAAGAAAACGGAACGCTCAGCGACAATGCTGCCGGGGGGTATACGTTTATCAATCCTGCCAGTGTTGACATTATTCCTTATGACAATGGGTATTATGCAGAATATACTGTAAGCAGCTTTAGTGAGTTCTGGCTAAGCAAAAATGCAATTGTACCCGGCGGAAATACCTGCCCCGGTGATACCATTATGTACACAGCAGCTACCGGTGGCAGTACTTACCAATGGCAGGAAGACAATGGCAGTGGTTTCAGTAATATCACCAATGGCGCAAATTATATTGGGGCTACTGCCAATATTTTAAAACTTGTTTCATTACCCACCTCCAGCACAGGTTTCAGGTACAGGTGTGTGCTGAATGGAGTGCCGGGCAATCCTTTCACCCTGCGGTTTACCAGGTTGTGGAAAGGCAGTGTAAGTACGGATTGGTTCAATATTGCCAACTGGGGTTGCGGGCAACTGCCCGACCAGTATACCGATGTGGTTTTGCCTGCAGGCTTAAGCAACTACCCGGTATTAAACAGCAATGCAACGGTAAGAAGTTTGAAGACGAATACGGCTTCGGCGGTTACGTTTGCGCCGGGTTCCAATCTTCAAATTAAAGGGCAATAGCGGTAATGATAGTTTTTAACCGGGCCGTTGTTTTTAAAATCGTTTGTGCAAAAGGTTGACATATAAAAAATATTCTGCAAATATTATCTGAGCATGCAAGTTTATTAGTATACTTGTACAAACAATAGTATTATGGCAGTAGAACCATGGCGCATTGGCACAGTAACCCGCATCGAAAATGAAACACCCAGTACCCGCCGTTTCTGGATACAGATAAATGAACTGGAGCGGTTTGATTTTAAGCCGGGACAGTTTGTTACGCTGGATTTACCCATACACGAAAAGCCCAATAAGCGCTGGCGCAGTTATTCCATTGCCAGTTGGCCCGATGGCACCAATACTGTAGAACTGGTGATTGTTTTGCTGGAAGGCGGCGCTGGTACCACCTATCTTTTTAATGAAGTAACAGTTGGTTCACAACTCACTTTGCGTGGCCCTGCCGGGGTATTTACCATGCCCGATCCGCTTGAAAAGGATTTGTTTTTTATTTGTACCGGTACAGGCATTGCACCGTTCAGAAGTATGGCGCACCATATAAAACTGCACAATATTCCGCACAAAGATATTTACCTGCTTTTTGGCTGCCGTACCAAGGCCGATTTGCTGTATTACGAAGAGTTGAAAGCATTGAGTGACAGTATGCCGGGCTTTCATTACCTGCCCACACTCAGCCGGGAGCAGTGGGAGGGTGCCAGCGGCTATGTACACGACCTGTACGAAAGTATCTGCCGCAACAAAGAAATTCCCCCTGCCAACTTTTATCTTTGTGGCTGGCGCAATATGATTGACGAAGCAAAAAAGCGCATTACCGAACTGGGTTACGACAGAAAGGCGATTCACCAGGAGCTGTATGGGTAGTGCTTAATAGTTAATCGGCACAGGCCAGTTGTATTTTTTTATGTTCAGTGAATCCTGCCGGAATTTATTCCCGGTATTTGCAGAAATATAGTAAAAGTTGCCGGTGGCATCTTTTTGCTGATTAAAATTGCCTTTTTTATCGCAGGAATACAAGTGAATCAAAGCGGAATCATCATAAGGAATTAGTGGCGACATCCCATCATTATTAAAATCAAGAAAATCCAGTTTGTCATCACCATCCGCATCTCCAAATAAAAATACCTGCCCAAACCGCCAGGAAGTAAAAACACTGAGTTTACCGGCTGTGCTATCATACAACAGGTGATGATTAATGTTGCCAATCGAACTTCCTTGCATATCCAATGCGTAAGCAGCCATGTAATAGTATACTTTTCCTTTAAAACTGAAATGCCTGAATGAGGTACTTTCTATATCCAGGGGCAGGTCGTAAATCCGGTCGTCCCCACAGGGAAAATTTTGTTTCAGAATCTTCCCGTTTATTTTAATGGTTTGATATTTTTTCCCCCCGAAACCATAGATGGATACTATGATTGTTTCTTTGTTTTGCAGCGTATCAATTCTTATTTTGTTTTTCTGGTTGATAAATACTGAATGTGATAATGTTTCTTTGCCCAGCAGGATAATGTCTTTTTTGCTGACAATACTGGCAAGTACTTTTGAAAGCATATTGGTATCAGCGTATTCAAGGCTATCTATCTTCTCTGGTGTATACCCCCTGAAATACCCCGAATCAGTTTCTGTACGAAAGGGTAATTTTTCTGTATCATTATAACTTATTATTCTTTGGTTGGTGTCATTTACTTCCGGTAACTTTTTTCGCGCAACACTTTTTTTTACCCCGCTGTTATCTTCAACATTACATGCCGAAATGAAAAATAAAAGAGCAGGAAAGAATGTTTGTTTCATGGCATAAGTCATCTTATTTTAAAAAAATATCTCCTTCTGTATAAAGCTATTTATTATCATCCTCCAGTTTCTGTATCAACTTACTGATGGAGCCGCTTGAAGTTTGATACTGTGAAAGCAAACTGTTCAGTTCCCTGAGCCTTTCAAGGCAATTGCTTTTATCCGTTACCGGGTTAAGCGCCGAAGGTTTTTGCAGCATGTCATATTGGAACTGTGCAAATGCTTCTATCAGTTTCTTTCCCTGCATGGCGTTTCCCACCTGGAGGTTCAGGCTTCCCCAATGGTATAAATTAAAGGAGCCTTGAGTTAATGCTGACGGGGTAAGTGCTTCTGCCCTGGCAATCCATTGTTTTGCAGTTGTCATATCATTTTTTGACAGGTAATAGCGGGCAATATCGCCATATAAGTTAAGCAAAGAAATATTTCCTTCAGCTAAAAGATCGGGTTTTTTATTTGCCTGGTTAAAGGTGACAGGTAAAAATTGTGTTGCAGCAAATTTCTCCAAATTTTTAACAACTGTTTTTTCATACATCTTTTTTCCGGCTGATGTGAGTGGCAGCAGGCGCTTTACAATGCCTGCACTGCTCACATAATCTTCAAGATAGTCAGGTGCTGCCGTGGTAAAATAAATAGGTCTTGTATTGATGTTTGAGGCAATAATATCAAATATCAGCAGGTCTGATATCAGCAGAAAGCCTTTGAGGTTAACCGTAATTGCCCCAGTGGCAAACCCTTTCAGCTCAGGAAATGATGATGCCTGCACAGGCTGTAATATTTTTTTTGTTTCGTAAGCAGGTGTCTTTATTTCTGCGCCGGAGGGAAGCGTACTTGCGGAGCTTTTTTTCCTGCCATAAATGGCTGCAACAAAATCTTTAAACAATAGTTGCTTTACCGGCTTTTTCGGTTCAGTGTATACAGAATAATCTGCAGCCTCATCTGCCAGGAAGGCATCCGGTGCAGTAAAGGCAACAGCTTTTGAATCTCTCAGCCGCTTCACGTATACAGGCAAGCCGAGCAGGCTGTTATTGATGACGGTTACATCCCTGCGGTAACCCAGTTTTTCCTGTACATACCAAACCGGGTAGGTATCATTGTCTCCATAGCAGAAAAGGATGGCATTGGGCCGGCAGGAATTAAGATAATTTTTGGCCTGCCGGATATAATCCTCATTTTCATCAACCTGGTCAATGTATTTTTTTGCATCGGTAAACTTACCTGCCATCATCAACTGGTTGTAGCCATACACCTGTTCATTAATCCGCTTTAAAGTGATATTGCCTACAAAAGTGCTGTATGCCGGGTTTCTTTTTTCAATAAGTGTATAAGTGCTGATGGCAAGGTCAATATACTGTTTTACTTTTTCCAGTCTTTCAGCGCCGGGCAGTTCCAGTCTGCTGAGTTTTTTCTTTAAAGGATCCTTGTCATCTTCAGCACCGCCAAACTGGTACCACAAATAGTTGACTGCCGTATTGGAATAAGCACGGGCAAGGCTTTCGTATAAAGTATCATTATCCAGCAGCCTGCCTTCATAATCTTTTATAATATCTGCGGCCCAGCCATTATAGCCAAAATAGCGGCAGCGTTCATAATCGTACCACCTGAAAGAAGCATCAGTAAGATAACTCTCCATTTTTTCATCACTTCTTTCATCCTCAGTTTTGTCAAAAGGCGGGGTTAACTGCAGGTAACGCCCATCACTTAACGACCAGAAAAGCTGCTCATCAATCGTTTTGTCATTTTTCATGCGGTTTACATGCTGGGTATACCAGCCATCTTTTTTCTTTGCAAATACAATCCAGTTTTCATAATCAGGATTTGTGTTGTACTGTTGAAAGAAAGTTTTAACCACTGCAGGATAAGATGGCAGGCTTTGCTGTGAAAAGCAACAGGGCGAAAATGCCCAAAGGCTAATGAATAAAAATTGTTTCAGCATATAAGGGTAATTGAACAGGTAAGATAATGAATTTATTGTAATGGCCCTTCGGATGTATGCGGCATTTAAAAGAAGTACTCATATCATTATTGTGGACTCATCTCATTTTGACTACCGCATATTATGCTCCCTGATACAAATGTGTTCATTGCTGTCCTTGTCATTATAAGGGTAATAACCTACAAATTTTCTTGGCAGACTAAACTTGTCTTTAATAGTTTGTATTTTACCCGGGGGTGTAATTGTATAAAGTGTGCCGGAGCAGTTTTCCAATTGCAGCAAATCGTTGTAATAGGCATCATCCATCACTACCAGCTCTGGTTGTGCTGCAGTCCTGTTATACCCTATTATGAGCAATGCCATGCGGAACTGTTTTACCACTATTCCGCGGTTCAGTAAGGGGTTGTACAAAATGAAATAGCGCACCCCGCAGGCGGAACCGTTGCATTTTTCTATTCCTCCCTCAAGTAGCAGCCAGTTTTGTCCGCCGATTCGTAGCCCGCTAAAGCTGCTGCGATCCAGTGAAAGATAGTTTATCCAGTCCTCACCCATCAGCGAAACATCCAGCTCAATACCTGGTCTTACCGGTTTGCCATTGATGGTAATCTTACGTGTATAGTATTCGTCTGGTCGGTTATCAGTGAGGGTGATGGTATAAGCAGGATTGTGATACGTATATTTTATTTGTATGGGTTGCTGTTCTTTGTTGTATAGCCTGTTTTCTGCTTCAGTAAACAGTAAAGGAGTGCGGTGTACCGGCAGGGTATCTGTACACCAGGCTGCTAATTTCAGTAGTGCATTTCCCTCCGCATCAGTAGTAAAGCGGCGAACAGGAGGTTGGGCGTAAAAACTATTCCTCAAATGTACGGTACGCAAAGAATCGGCTATGCGGTCGTAGAGCGTGCCAACAATGCCAGAGTCAACGGCTGGTACAATGGTGGTATCTGTATTGGGTAAAACTCCTGCAGAAGGTTTGGCAGGCTGACGGCAACCTGATACAAAAAGCAGCACCAACAAAAGCGTACGGGCTATCATGCTGTTTAATGAATTGATTTTACTAAAGTTAAATAAAAAGCGGCAGCCCATCTTTATCCGGCTGCCGCTTTAAAAAAATTAACAAAAAATTCTATTGTATCTTTTCGTTTACGATCTTCTTTACATCAAAAATAGAAATCCGCTCCTGCACCATCGTATCCCTGTAGCGGATGGTAACCGTATTGTCTTCTTTTGTTTGATGATCAATGGTTACGCAAAAGGGCGTGCCTATGGCATCCATGCGGCGGTAACGCTTGCCGATTGCATCTTTCTCCTCATAAAAGCAATTGAAATCCAGCTTGCAATCAGCCATAATCTGTTTTGCAATTTCTGGTAATCCGTCTTTTTTAAGCAATGGGAAAACTGCCAGTTTCAACGGTGCAATTTTAGCCGGAATGCGCAGCACCACACGGCTGTCTTCACTGCCATCTTCCTTGTTCCATTTTTCTTCAGCATAAGCCAGGCTGAGTATGGTGAGTACCAACCTGTCGAGGCCAACAGATGTTTCAACCACATAAGGAATATAATTGCCATAAGGCTTGCCAGCTTCGTTCAGGTCATTGTCAAAATACTGCATTTTCTTTTTGCTGAATTCCTGGTGTTGTTTCAGGTCAAAATCAGTACGGGAATGTACACCCTCCAGTTCCTTCCAGCCAAAGGGAAATTCAAACTCAATATCCAATGCAGCATCGGCATAATGCGCCAGTTTAACATGGTCGTGGTAGCGTAACTTCGCAGCAGGTACACCGAGGCTTTCATGCCATTTGGTACGTTCTTCTTTCCAGTAGTTGTACCACTCCATCTGTGTGCCGGGGCGTACAAAAAACTGCATTTCCATTTGCTCAAACTCCCTCATGCGGAAGATGAACTGCCGGGCCACAATTTCATTACGGAAAGCCTTGCCCGTTTGTGCAATACCAAAAGGAATTTTCATTCTGCCGGTTTTTTGTACATTCAGAAAGTTCACAAATATGCCCTGTGCTGTTTCTGGCCGCAGATAGACTTTGTTGTCCTCCTCACTATCCGCCGCCACAGTGCCAAATTCGGTGCTGAACATCAGGTTAAACTGGCGTACATCCGTCCAGTTGCAGGTACCGCTTACCGAGCAGGAAATTTTGTTGTCTTCTATCAGTTTTTTTAGTCCTTCATAATCATCTTTGGCCAATAGATAATGAAGTTGAGCCAATAAATAGTCTGATCTACCTTCTAAATAAGCATATTCGCCATAATTTGGATCCGATTTAACCTGTATGTCATATTCCTCGGACCCTGTAGGCATTAATTTATCACCAAATTTACTTTCAATTTCCTTTAATATTTTGATGGCTTCACTGTATATTTTGTCACATTCAGCCTCTATTAAGTGATCTACCCTGTATCGTTTGTTGCTGTCCTTATTGTCAATCATCGGGTCGCTGAAATTATCCACATGCCCGCTGGCCTTCCAGGTGGTGGGGTGCATAAAAATGGCCGCATCAATGCCCACAATATTGTCGTGTAACTGTGTCATGCTCTTCCACCAGTAATCCCGTATGTTCTTTTTAAGCTGGGCGCCGTACTGGCCATAGTCATATACCGCCTGCAATCCATCGTATATTTCACTGCTCTGGAAAATATAACCATATTCCTTACAATGCGAAATCAGTTCCTGAAAATTATTTGTTTCGTTTGCCATAAGGCTGCAAATATAGTAATAATGACCAAGCAGGAAAGGAAGGAAAATGATAATTTAGCTGCTGATGCGGGCAGATAGTATTTGTTTGCCTAATTTAGCGTTAGTTATGCTTACAACAGAAATAAAAGAAAAGTACAGAAAGAAGTTAAGGAATGGAGAGCCTGATGGAGAGATCAGGGAACAGATGCAATCCGCAGGTTACACAAAGGAGGATATTGATGAAGTGTTTAAGCCGGTTACCCGTGATATGGGGCTCTGGTTCATTTTTTGTTTCATCATATCCTTACTGGCCGGCATCATCTTATTCGGAAAGGAACCGGCAGGCATGTCGCCCCTTTGTTTCCTGTTGTCGGCCTTTTGTGTGTACAATTATATCAGGCATGTATACGACAGCACAAAACCCAAAGTGTAACTGCCTTTTACTGCAGTTTCTCATTATTCTTGTGCCTGTCCCCATCCCGCAAATTTTTTTTCTCAAAATTTTTTTGCAGGGCCGCTGTTAAATCAACGCCGGTTTGGTTGGCCAGGCAAATAAGTACCCAAAGCACATCGGCCATTTCATCCCCCAACTCTTTGCCTTTATCACTCTCTTTAAATGATTGTTCGCCGTAAGTACGCACCATCAGGCGGCTCAGTTCGCCCACTTCCTCCATTAAAATACCGAGGTTGGTGAGTTCGTTAAAGTAACGTACACCTGTGGTTTTAATCCAGGTATCAACCTGTTGCTGTGCTTCCTGCATTGTCATTGTGTCACGAATTTGATTTTGGTTCACGAATTTAGGAAAAGATTACACGAATTACACGGATTCTTTTTTTCATGGATTTCAGGAAAAGATTACACTGATTAGGGTATCAAGGATTTCAGAAAAGGATTACACGAATTACACGAATTTTTTGGATCATGGATTTCAGGAAAAGATTACACTGATTAGGGTATCACGGATTTCAGAAAAGGATTACACGAATTACACGAATTTTTTTTTTCACGGATTTCAGAAAAGGATTACACGAATTACACGAATTTTTTTTTCACGGATTTCAGGAAAAGATTACACGAATTAAGTTATAGAACAACCCGCTTCCATGTTAATGAACGTTCTCCGAAATTGATAACCAAGGCCAGCTTCATTCCCGAAACGGCTAAATAGCTGAGGGCTTGTGCCAGGTGAGTATCAATAATGCAGGGAGTTGCTTTTATTTCCAGGATTATAGAATCAAATATTACAAAATCGGGTATATATGGATTCCTTAAAACCTGGTCTTTATATTTAACAACAAATTTCCTTTCTCTGTTATACTCCACCTCATGTTCACGGAAATCAATTTCCATCGCATCTTTATAATTTATTTCCTTTAGCCCCATGCCTAATGCCTTATGTATTTCCATACATATCCCTATCACCCTGTATGATTCTTCCTTAAACAATAATTCCGCCATAGCAATATATAATAATTAGTGTAATCCGTGTAACTGTATTAAAATTAGCGAAAAAAATAATCAGCGAAAATTCTTTTTGTATTTAATTAGTGTAATCTGTGTAATCAAATATAATCCGTGAACCTGTATTTAATCCGTGTAATCCGTGCAATCAAAATATAATCCGTGAACAACTATTCCTTATTCTTCGTATCTATCCAAATCGTTACCGGTCCGTCATTCAGCAACTGCACTTTCATATCAGCTCCAAACACTCCTGTAAAAATTTTCTTCCCCAGATCATTTTCAAGTTGTACAATCATTTTCTCATACAATGGTATGGCAATATCAGGCTTGCTTGCTTTGATATAACTGGGGCGGTTACCCTTTTTTATAAAAGCATGCAAAGTAAACTGGCT
>JANMDL010000875.1:0-4237 GCA_031376295.1 Chitinophagales bacterium | reverse complement strand
CTGCAAGAAAAGGAAAAGCTGCAGTTGATATGAGCGATTTCCAGGATGCTATTGACAGAGTCATTGGTGGTTTGGAAAAAAAGAACAAACTCATCAGCCCCGAAGAAAAAGAAATCATTGCTTATCACGAAGCAGGTCATGCTATTTGCGGTTGGTATTTAGAACATGCTTATCCATTGTTGAAAGTAACAATAGTACCAAGAGGAACAGCAGCGTTAGGATATGCTCAATACACACCCAAAGAACAATATCTCTATAATATTGAACAACTCAATGATCAGATCTGTATGACACTTGGAGGAAGAGCCAGTGAAGATATTTTCTTTGGCAAAATAAGTACCGGTGCCAGCAACGATCTGCAGCAGATTACCAAAATTGCTTACAGCATGGTTACTACTTATGGTATGAATGAAAAAGTAGGCAATGTAAGTTATTTTGATCCCCAGCAGGAAAATTATTTCACCAAACCCTTTAGTGAGGAAACAGGTAAAATGATTGATGAGGAAGTACGCAAAATGATTGAAATAGCATACGTACGCACCAAAAAATTACTGACCGAAAAGAAGGATGATGTAGAGAAACTGGCAAAGGAACTGTTAAAGAAAGAAGTGCTGTTCCAGAGTGATGTGGAAGCATTGATAGGTAAAAGGCCATTTGAAGAAGTGAAGCCAATTGATGTTATGCCGCACAATGAGGGAGATAAACCCGCTGATACTGGCGAACAGCAAAACAGTGAAACACCACCATTTAACGTTTAATCAAACAAAGTATGATGCAGATATCAGCACATTAGCAAATCATCACATCAGCTCATTAAAAAAATGATCCCTGTATCACCTGCAAAGGAAAATATATTAAAGAAGATAAGGCAGGCACTGAGTAACCCGGTGCCCCTTCCTTTTGCCGCCAGCGAGGGCAATAGCAGTCTCTATCCTGCCCCTGCCGATGATTTGGAAGTTGTTTTTGCCGAAGAGTTCAGTAAGCTGCAGGGCAAATTTGCTTTTTGCTTAGATGCAGCCCATCTGCAGGCACAACTGCAGCAACTGCTTACTGATAAAGGCTGGAAGAATATTTACAGTGTTGATGAAAAATATGCTGCATGGGCCACCACTACCGACCTTGCAGCCTGCGATGCCTCCATTACCGGCTGCGAATATTTAGTAGCACGTACCGGCAGCATTGTGCTGAGCGCTGCGCAGGAAGGCGGCCGTACCGTAAGTGTGTATGCACCGGTACATATATGCATAGCGTACACAAGCCAGTTGGTTTTTGATGTAAAAGATGCCCTGCTGGCCATTAAAGAAAAATACGGAGATACTATCCCTTCATTAATCACGTTTGCCACCGGCCCAAGCCGTACAGCCGATATAGAAAAAACATTGGTTACCGGTGTACATGGCCCCAAGGAGGTGTATTTATTTTTGGTGGAAGGATAAATACAAATGTGCTGATATGCCAATTTGCTAATGTGCTGATGATAAACTTTGAACTCTTTACATTTACGAAGTGGGAAGTTAGAATGTTGAATTTGTTATCCTGCGCTGAGATTTGAACTTCTTCAACTTTGAACTTACTAATGATAAAGTGGGAATGACGAATGTTGAGGGTACAGCTCGCTGCTGAACTTTGAACTTCTTCAACTTTGAACTTTCAATCATTTCATCAAAATTTCCGCCAGCTCCACATCCCACTTACCCGTTTTACCATACTCCACCACACGGCCAATTTCTTTATTGTCTTTCATTACTATAATGGTAGGCACATTGGTAATGCCGAATGCTTCCGTAATATGTCCCAATGATTTTTTGGCTTCATTTACACCAAAAAGTGTAAACTGATCATCGCTCAGTCCGCTCATTTCCTGCAGCTTAAAAAACTTAGGCAGTATAAATTGTGTATCCTCACACCAGGTACCGCCAAAAACCACAAACTGTACTTTTCCCTTTGCTTTTTCCATAGCCGAAAGCGTTGATGTATCAGGATTGTAAATGGTTTGGTTGGCATTGTACCACTGAAAAGCAGCATCATTCATCAGTAAATATTTATTAATGATACCCCTCAGTATTTTTTGCCCGCTGTGGCGCTCGGCAGTGGAAATTTCATATTGAGCCTGTGCCAAAGCTGTGCCGGTGGTTACACACAATATCATCGCTGCAAAAAAAATCCGTTTCATAAATCTTATTTTTTCAGAAGGCCAACAACTCACAGGCTGGCTTTCAATTCGTTTAAAAATGCTTTTACTTTTTTCAACTCCTCCACCATGGCAAACTTTCCGGCCGACCGGCTGTTATTTTTTATAAAATCCTTGGCACCCTCCATGGTGTATTTTTTTTCCCGCAGCAGATGGAAAATCAGTTGCAGTGTTTTTACATCCTCCGGCCTGAAATGCCTGTCGCCCTTGCCATTTTTTTTTGGCTTCAGCGCATCAAATTCATTCTCCCAAAGCCGTATCAGCGATGGCTTTAGTTTAAACATATCTGCCACATCCCCAATGCTGTAATACATTTTAGAAAACAATTCTTCATCCGGCGGTACGTTCACCAGTGCCGCACCAGCAGCGGCTTCTTTAATACTTTTACGCCCCTGTGTTGATTTTGGCTTGTTTTTTACATCAGGTATAACCACAGGAGCAGCTATCACCACCTTTTTGGCTTTAGGTGGTTTCACCTCCTTTGCAGGACTAAGATCATCAAAATCAAACGCTATCTGTGATTGTGCCATTTTTATATATTATGCAAAATCGCTGTTTGGTTATTTTTTCTTTTGCAGCATACCAGTCAATGTTGCCATTTGTACCCTCATTTGCTCCATTTCCTTTTTTAACTCCTGTGCCAAATTTTCATCGGGCAGGTTTACTACACCAATATGGTTTACATTGTAGCCCTTTGTATGCTGTACATGGTAACCGCCTGAATTACTGGAAGAATGATAATTGATAACATCGCCATTTGTATTCAATATATCTTCCACGCTCACCTGCAGCACATTGGCAATATCGGCTAAGCGGCTTATATTCAAATCTACCTTGCCATTTTCAATATTGCCATAAGCCTGCGGCGTAATTTTTAGCTTAGCCACCACTTCTTTTACTTCCATTTGCTTTTCTTTCCGTATCTGCTTGAGATTTTCGCCTACTTTTTTAAAAGACTATTTTTATTTACTTCACTCATAAACTATTGGTTTAAAAAAATCAATTGCCAGTTTAGAAAAAACGCATCAAATATTTGCCCATACGTAATTTCTTTTTTTGTTTTGCTTATCTTATTTATTTACACAAAATTTAGTCAAATATAAATATTTAAAAACTAACGGTGGCATAAAAGCAATTTTGGGCCATTTGCCCAAAAAAGCATATTTTTATGAAGTAAAAGTACCAGCAGTGCTGATTATATGATAAAATACTTAGAGGTTGTAGTTTTATAGTACCTTTTTTTGTTGAAAGCACTGTTTCATAATTTAACTTTTTTACATTTTCTCATAAATGCTGCCGCATTTGTTTCATTGTGCGGTAAATATTATTAAAATGGTAAAATAAGAAGCACTGAAAACAGATTGCTTAAAACTTTGATAAAATAAACCAAAACCTGCTATGCAAAAAATACTTTTTATTCTTCTTAAAGGGAAAGACCCGCCTTAAAGCAGCAACATCTTTAAACTATTAAAAATATTATCATTATAAAAAATTAACTATGCAAAAAGCAAAATTAGCTTTACTTGCCACATTAATTCTGTTTGCAGCAGCCTGTAAAAAAGAGTTATCAAATGAGCAGGTTATAAAGCAAAAAAATGTTGACCCAACTAAGGTGTTTAAACTGCCGGAAACACCGGAAGAAAACCTTTTGGTAGAAAATCTTGGAAAAGTTACAGAAGTTTTGAAAGAGTTATACAAAGACAAAGCAAATCTCAAACTTGTTAATGCTGCTGTATATTCAAAAACATATACTGATGAATCAGTTTTTCTTAAAGACCTGGTGTACCCGGAAAAAAGCAGGCTTCCCGTAAATGTAAAATTTAAAAACTACACACAAAAATGGAACGTAAGCCTTGAGCAATTTGCCAAAAGTTTTTGGGGTGAAGTGAATAAGAGAAATGACCCGGATTTTCTCTACTTTTTGAGTAAGCTAAGTAACGGCCATTCTCTAGCACAAACGCCGGGCAGTCAAAACTCACCCAACAGTCCAAATAGTGATGGTGATGGAGTTACCGTATATTTCCCTTATTCTGACGAATTTTTGCC
>JANMDL010000776.1:0-1935 GCA_031376295.1 Chitinophagales bacterium | reverse complement strand
TCTCATTAAAAATGGTTTAAAGAATTTTCTCATTTTTGTTGGTATTATTGTACAAATAAACAGTATTGGTAAAGCGTGAAAAAGTTGCCTTCACGTATTATATTTTTTAAATGCCCTCTAAATAAAAATCTTATACCTTGTTGCGCAAATGCCTGGTTGCGGGCAATATGTGCAGCAATAAAACAAATTCCAAGCTATCTGAATCTCTAATTCATGCTTTTGTTTGGGGGCCTGGTTGGTCTGAGGATATTGGAGAAAATTGTAAAGGCAAGTATCGGTCATCTGTTTACTAAGTGATAAGCGAAACATTTTGGTATTAAAGCAGACTTTCTCTTACAAGGTAACAAATATATAGGTTTTGCCGAATCTTTCCCGTAGAATTAATTCTACAAAGAATTTGTTTTTTTGGCGCAGCTTGCCACCATGGCGGTTTTTATAACCGGGTTAATGAAAATGATAATAAGCAGCTAAGGGGCAAAAAATTGTTCAACAGCAGGTTGAATTAAATTATCCGGCTTTTGTTATATTTACCGCCCTTTTATCTCCAATTCCTCTAATAAACCTGCTTAAGGAGTCTTATTTATTTGTATTAACTGCTATTTTTTAAAATTTTGTAAATGAAAAGAATTGTTACAATTACGGTTGTTCTTGCCATTTTGTGTGCCTTTAACGCACACGCCCAGTTAGCTGGTATTAAAACCATACCCGGCGACTATGCTAAGCTTGCCGATGCGGTTACTGCACTCAACGCACAGGGTGTGGGCGCAGGAGGTGTAACCTTTAACGTGGCAGCAGGCCATACAGAAACGCTGACCGGTAAAATTACCGTTACTGCTACAGGTACAGCGGCCAATCCCGTTATTTTCCAAAAAAATGGAGCAGGCGTCAACCCAAGGCTTACATCTTATGCAGGAACGGTGGCCACACCATCTGTTATAGCGGATGGGTTTATTGTGTTGGCCGGCAGTGATTATATTACTTTTGATGGGATAGATTTATCAGAAGCGGCAGCCAATACCACCACTACCACTGTGATGGAGTTTGGTTATGGCCTGTTTTTGGCCAGTGCCGCCAACGGCAGCCAGAATAATACGATAAAAAACTGTACCATTACTTTAAACAGAATTCAAAATACTGCCTGGACAGCACCCGGCTCACCTCACCCTGAGCAATAATATTTATCACTCAGCGTATATATATGGCGAAGGAGCTGCTGAGGCAAGTGCCACCAATTTGTACCGGTATAATTCTTCGGCCACATTGGGCATAGATGATCCGAATTTTAATACGGCCTGCGGCCTGTTCAAAACCTTTAAGGGTGATGTGGGTTCTTTTTCGGAAGACAATGTAACAGGAGCTTCGGGTGTTTATCAACCATCCGGCAGCAGTTATGCCGAAAGTGGTGCCACAACTATTACAACCCCAGCCATTACTGACGATTATAATTCTGCCACCAGGAGTGCCACCACGCCGGATATGGGTGCCATTGAGTTCAACGGCACTTTAAACGATGCATCAGGGCCAGCTATCAGCTATACCCCGTTGCTTAATAAAAACTGTAACAACCAGCCAACACTCAGCGCTGCCATCATTGATGCAAGCAACGTTAATACCGGGGCAGGTACCAAACCAAGGCTGTATTATAAAAAACATACCGAAGCCAATACTGTAGCAGGTAATACCAGTGCAGCCAATGGTTGGAAATATGTGGAAGCCGGCAATGCAGCATCGCCCTTTACCTTTACTGTTGATTACAGCCTGCTTACGGCTGCACCCGTTGCCGGCGATTCAATCCAATACTTTGCAGTATCCGAAGACCTTGCCGGCACGCCCAATGTTGGCAGCAATATGGCAGCATATACTGCTGGTTTTTGCCCCACTACGGTTAATCTTACTGCACCTGCCTTTCCGGTAACAGGGTACAGAAACTTTGTG
>JANMDL010000757.1:0-6476 GCA_031376295.1 Chitinophagales bacterium | reverse complement strand
TTTTTACCATACCATTCAATACAAATGTTACTGGATTAATAAGTCCGACCGGTGATATTGACAACTATAAATTTGTTATCACAACTGGCGGAACGATTACAATTACTCTGACGACATTGCCAGCAGACTATGATCTCAAATTGCTGAACAGCGCAGGTACACAGCTTGTTATTTCGCAAAACGGAAGTACTACAAGTGAAACCATCAACTATACTGCAGCGGCTGGTACTTATTATGCACAGGTATTTGGCTATAGTGGTGCCAATAATGCCACCACCTGTTATACGCTGCGGGTTGCAACCGGTACAGCATCTGCTCCGCAATTGGTAAGCACAGGTAAGGGTAAAAAGCAAGTGGAGGTTTATCCTAACCCTGCTAAAGATATCATGTACATCAGCATTCCCGGGTTTACCGGTGTATCTGAAGTAAGGGTATTTAATGGCAACGGGAAAGTAGTTTTGAACAGCAAAGTAGCTGGTGCTGTTTCGCAGATGAATATTGCAGCGCTGCCCGCTGGTATTTACCTGGTTAAAATCAGCAACAACAGCAAAGATGTGTATTCAGTAAAATTGATAAAAGAATAAACTGCTGCTGAAAAATATACACCCGGATTTTTGTTCCGGGATTCTGCAGGAAGGGTGTAATTTATGAACTGATACCTGCAGGGGAAAATAAAAACCGCTTCAATTTTGAGGCGGTTTTTTAAGTTGCACAGTAGCTGTTTGTGCAAATGATGTGCATAACAGCAGTGCCATTCTTTTTTTGCAACAGGTATACAAAAATAAAATCCTGAAATGTTGTGCTACCGTAGTTTTACTATTGGTGGCTATCGTTAATTTATTTACTTTCGGCAGTCATTTTTTTTAAACCAAAATCAAAAATCAAAATGAGAAAACTTTTAACAGGTTTTACTGCTGTACTGCTGTTTTTTACGGCACAGGCACAGGAAAGAAATTGTTGGCAACCGGTTAACAAAACAACCGTTGCACAAGATGTGTTTGCAAACCGGGAAAGACCAATTGCTTACCAGTTATTTTCCCTTAATGAAAATCAGCTTACTGCCCAACTGAAGCAGGCGCCTGCAGAAAAAAATGTAAGGGTACAGCAATCGGCATTTATTATTTCTATTCCTGATGCAGACGGAAATCTCCGCCAGTTCAGGGTAGTAGATGCCCCGGTAATGGAACCTGCCTTGGCAGCAAAGTACTCCAACCTGCATTCATACATGGGTACAGCAGTGGATGATGCCGGCACCACCATCCGCTTCAGCATGGGGAGTGATGGATTTCATGGTATGCTGCTTACTGCTGACCATAAATCAGCTTATATCAACCCTGTAAAAGGCAATGGCCAGTTATATACAGTGGTGGCCCGTAAAGATCAGACCAAACAGGAAAACGATTTTGAATGTAAAACCATGGCCAGCATCAGCAATGCTTTGCCTGGCGGTGCAAACAGGCTGGCTGCCGATGATGGCAGGCTGCGTACCTTTCGCCTTGCCCTTTGTGCCAGTGGAGAATACTCGCAGTTTTGGCTGAATGGTACCGAAACAACTGATGCTGAGCGTAAGGCAAAAGTAATTGCCGCTATGAACACCGCCATGACCCGTGTGAATGGTATTTATGAACGTGATTTTGGTGTGCGCATGTTATTGATTGCCAATAATGATGCCGTTGTTTATCTCAATGCTTCTACTGATCCATTTACCACTGTAGGCAGCTGGAACAGTCAAACACAAACTACCTGTACCAATGTAATTGGTGCTGCCAATTATGATATTGGCCATGCTATTACATTTGTAGCTGCACCAGGCAATGGCAATGCTGGTTGTATCGGTTGCATTTGCCAGGCCAATAAAGGCAGCGGCTGGACGGGTTACTACGATTTTGCAAGCGACTTTTTTGTTGTAGATTATTTAACGCATGAAATGGGCCATCAGTTTGGTGCCAACCATACGTTTACGCACAGCAACGAAAGTGGTACAGCCTCACAATTTGAACCCGGCAGCGGCACTACCATAATGGGTTATGCAGGTATTACTGGTGTTAATACCGATGTACAGCCTCACAGTGATGATTATTTTCATGCACGCAGTATTGATCAGGTAAGTGCTTATATCAAATCTGCTTCGGCTACCTGCGCCGTAACAACTATAACGGGCAATACAGCACCCACCGTAAATGCTGGCGCTGATTTTACAATTCCACGCTCCACGCCATTTGCATTAACCGGTACCGGCAGCGATGTGGATGCGGGTGATGTTTTAAACTATACATGGGAGCAATTGAATGCAGGTACTTCTGCTACAACTATCCCAAGTGCCACTGCTACTGCCGGCCCTGTGTTCCGTTCAAGGCCGGGCAATACAAGCGGCATACGTACTTTCCCCATACTGGCCTCGGTACTGGATGGTACAAATGGCAACAAGTGGGAAGTGCTGCCTTCTGTAGCCCGTGCATTAACTTTCAGGCTTACTATAAGAGACAATCATCCAGGTGGTGGCAATGCCAATACCGATGATGCAGTGGTAACCATCAGCAGTGCCACAGGTCCATTTGCAGTTACTGCTCCCAATACCGCAGTGGTATGGAATGCAGGTACAGCACAAACTGTTACCTGGAGTGTTAACGGTACCAATGGTGCACCGGTTAACTGTGCCAATGTTAAAATATCGCTGTCAACTGATGGTGGTGCATCATTCTCCACTGTACTTGCTGCAAGCACACCCAACGATGGTACAGAAGCCATTTCAGTTCCTGTAATAAACTCCACTACCTGCCGTATCAAAGTGGAAGCTGTGGGCAATATTTTCTTTGATATCAGCAATGTCAATTTCACCATCAATGGCACACCACCTGCTTGCGGTGATGCTACGGGCTTAGCGGCTTCAGGCATTACCAATACCGATGCAACCGTTAGCTGGACTGCAGTGAGCAGCGCCATCAGCTACGATGTGGATTATAAAGCAGCATCTTCCGGTACATGGATCAATGCTGCAACAGCAACAACTGCTACTTCTGTGGCACTGGCCGGTTTAACACAGGCTACATTATACGATTACAGGGTAAGGGCCAATTGCAGCGGCGGTTCTGGTAATTATGTGGCAGCACAGTTTACTACTACTGCGCCTTGCGGTACAGTATCGGGTTTAGCTTCTTCTGCCATTACCAGCAGCGGTGCTACTGTAAGCTGGAGTGCATTAAGCGGCGCCAATAATTATGATGTGGATTACAAAGCTGCATCTTCTGCTACATGGATCAATGCAGTAACAGGTACTACGGCTACTACAAGGGCTATAACAGGCCTGGCTGCCAGCACGCTTTACGACTGGAGGGTAAGAGCCAACTGCACAAGCGGCCCGGGTGCTTATGCACAGGCACAGTTTACCACTGGTGCAGTAAGCACATGCCCTGGTATTTATGATGTAGCTGCCAATGGTACAAGTGGTGGTGCAGCTACCATTCCTTTCAATACTGATGTAAAAGGTTTGATCAGCCCATCTGGTGATAATGATTATTACAGGTTTGTTATTACTACAGGCGGTACTGCAACCATTACATTAACCACACTGCCTGCTGATTATGATATGCGTTTGTACAGCAGTAACGGCACTTCACAATTGGCTATCTCTCAGGCTGGCGGCACAAGTAACGAAACAATTACCCGTACATACACAGCAGGTACTTATTTTGTAAGGGTGTACGGCTACCAGAATGCCAATAATGCCACACAGTGTTATACGCTGAGGGTACAATTGGGTACAGCATCACGCCAGGCAGAAGAAACGCCAAAGGCAGGTATTGTTTCCATCTATCCAAATCCGGTTCGTAATGAACTGAAGGTAAATATGGGTGGATACAGCGAAGCTGTTTCTGTTTCTGTAACTGATATGTATGGCCGCAGAATGCTGAACAAAACATTCGCCAACGCATCCAGCATCAGCACCAGCAAACTGGCAAGCGGAATTTATATGGTTACTATTACTGATCAGAAAGGAAATGTAATTAAGCAGGATAAGATTGTGAAAGAATAGTCTTTTTCCGGTTAAGTAAATAAAAGTGAGGCTCCATTACCGGAACCTCACTTTTATTTTTGTCCCTGAATAATCCCGGGAATGTAATTAGCAGGAGAGTGGACTTTAGTTTCAGTTTAAATAATACCGCTTTGCTGGCACAAGTTGTGATTTTTAAAAACAGTCCTGACTGATTATTGGATACGGACAATGATTATACGCTTATCAAGTCGGCAGCACCTGGCCGGCAGATATTCATTTATTACAATAGGCATAAGACCAATTTTAATGTCTCAAGGGCTGCGATAATTTTATTTAAACAACCACTGCATGCTTGATAGTGAGTAGTTTGCCAATAAGTTTTGGAAGCTGGCCAAAGACCAAGCGGCAGCGAAAAAGATTGATAAGTTCGTAGTTCCCACATACAGAGAGGTTTCACTCTGCACCTGCGGTTCGTAATGGCGGGGCTTTGCCCGCCATAGCGAGCAAGCCCGCTGTTCAGCATTCTTCTTTAGTACTTTAGTTATTGCAGCAGTTTTGCAGTCCGGCTGCCCGGGGAATTTTAAATGCAGCCATTGCGGTTTTTCTGTTGCACTCTTTTACTTAGTTTTACAAAATGATAAAAATCCCTCCATATTTAAAAAAAGGCGATACCATTGGCATTACCTGCCCGGCCGGTTATATGGCTGCCGAAAAAGCACAAGTGTGTATTGATACCCTGCAGCAATGGGGCTACCAGGTAATGGTGGGTAAAACACTGGGAAGCAGCTCGGCCAATTACTTTAGTGGCAGTGATGATGACAGGGCAGATGAACTGCAGGCCATGCTGGACGACAGCAGTATCAATGCCATCCTCTGCGGCCGTGGCGGCTATGGTGTGGGCCGCATTATCGACAGCCTCAATTTTACGAAATTTAAAAAGAAGCCCAAATGGCTGATTGGATTCAGTGATATTACTGTGCTGCACACACATATTTTAAGCAACTGTAAAATTGCTTCGCTGCATGCACCCATGGCGGCAGCTTTTAATGATGGCGGCGCATCCAATGAATTTGTATTGTCGCTTAAAGGGGCGATGGCGGGCAAAAAAGCAAGATACAATTGTACACCGCACCCGTTTAACAATACAGGAGAAGTAACTGCCGGGCTGGTTGGTGGTAATCTTTCTCTTTTGGCAAATGTAACTGGCACTCTTTCTGATATTAATACAAAGGGAAGGATATTGTTTATTGAAGACATTGGAGAATACATTTACAGTACTGACAGGATGCTGCATCAGTTAAAGCGAAGCGGCAAATTAGATAACTTGGCTGGTTGTATCATTGGCGGCTTTACCGATATGAAGGATACCGAAAGGCCTTTTGGTAAAACAGTATACGAGGCCATTAATGAGGTAGTGAAAGATTACGGCTATCCCATTTGCTTTAACTTTCCGGTGAGCCATGAAAAGGAAAACTATGCCTTAAAAGTTGGTGGTACCTATACCTTGAAAGTAAGCAGCCGTGGGGTAAAGTTATATGAATAATACCTGGTGCTGTTGCTTAATCTCTTACAGTTGTTACTGTAATTGCAGTTTGAGTGCACCATCTTATACCAGCTCCAGTTTAAAATGCACCCGTAAGCCGTAGTGATATTTATTGTAGATTTATAGTTTATAGCTATATTATGACGTTTGTTCAATTAGAATATATAGTAGCAGTGGATACTTTCCGGCATTTTGCCAAAGCCGCAGCACACTGTTTTGTAACGCAGCCCACGCTAAGTATGCAATTGCAAAAACTGGAGGCGGAGCTGGGGCTTAAGTTATTTGACCGCAGCAAACAACCTGTGGTACCTACTTCCACCGGGCAGGCGGTAATTGAGCAGGCGAGAAAGATATTGGGCGAAAAGGCAATGATTGATGAAATTATACAGCACAAAAAAGGATTGGTTTCAGGCGAATTAAGGCTCGGTATTATACCCACGCTGGCACCTTACCTGCTGCCACTTTTTGTGCAGCAGTTTGCCCGTAAATACCCTGATGTTAAACTGGTTGTAAGTGAACTGATTACCGACCTTTTACTTGAAAGGCTACAGGAAGGCCGTATTGATGCTGCTTTGCTGGTAACACCGCTGCTTGAAACCGGTTTTACGCAGCATGTTTTGTTTTACGAAGAACTGGTGGCTTATGTGTCAAAAAAGAATGAGGCATTCAAAAAGAATTATGTGCTTGCCAAAGATATTGACCCGGGTAAATTATGGTTACTGCAGGAAGGGCATTGTTTCCGGTCACAAATAATGAACCTGTGTGAATTGCAGAAAGCAAGTGAGGGTGGGGGGCATTTTGAATATGAAGCGGGCAGCTTAGAAACGCTTCGCCGGATGGTGGAACTGAATGATGGGATTACCATTTTACCTGAATTGGCCACCCTGCACCTTAGTGCAAGGCAGGAGCAACTGATCCGTTTTTTTAACCGCCCCGCAC
>JANMDL010000678.1:0-18823 GCA_031376295.1 Chitinophagales bacterium | reverse complement strand
AAAATTCAAACAGAACCCGACCCTTCCATGGCTGCACTCAGCTACCAGTTTGGCCGCTACCTGATGATTGGCTCATCAAGACCCGGCACCGAACCCGCCAACCTGCAGGGAATATGGAACGATAACATGAACCCGATGTGGGACTCAAAGTACACCACCAATATCAATACCGAAATGAATTACTGGCCGGTGGAAAGCGGTAACCTTTCTGAATGTGCCGAACCATTGGTACGCATGATAAAAGAACTGACCGACCAGGGTACACAGGTGGCAAAAGAACATTATGGTGCAAGAGGCTGGGTTTTTCACCAGAACACAGATATATGGCGGGTGGCGGCGCCGATGGACGGCCCTACCTGGGGCACATTTACCGTTGGTGGCGCCTGGCTGTGCACACATTTGTGGGAGCACTATCAATATACGATGGATAAGGATTTTTTGAAAGAAACTTTTCCTGTAATGAAAGGTTCCGTTCAATTTTTTATGGATTTTTTAGTGCCGCACCCCAACGGAAAATGGCTGGTTACCAATCCCTCCACATCACCGGAAAATTTTCCTGATGGTGGTGGCAATAAACCTTACTTTGATGAAGTAACTGCTGGTTTCAGGGAGGGTACCACCATTTGCGCCGGCTCTTCTATTGATATGCAAATCCTGTACGACCTGTTTGGTTATTATATTGAAGCGGCAGCAATTTTAGGCAAGGATGATTCTTTTGTACAAAATGTAAAGGCGGCAAGAGAAAAATTAGTGCCACCCCAGATTGGTCGGGATGGTTCACTGCAGGAGTGGGCGGATGACTGGAAGTCGCTGGAAAAAAATCACCGCCACTTCTCCCACATGTATGGCTTATATCCGGGCAAAGTATTGTACCAAAAACGGACAACGGCATTAATTGCTTCCTATAAAAAAGTGCTGGAAGAAAGAGGCGATGGCTCCACCGGTTTTTCAAGGGCATGGAAAATGGCATTGTGGGCAAGAATGAACGATGGCAACCGGGCCAATAAAATTTATAAAGGTTATTTAAAAGACCAAAGCTGTACTTCGATGTTTGCTTTATGCGGCAGGGCCCTGCAGGTAGACGGCAGTTTTGGCGTAACTGCCGCTGTTACTGAAATGCTGATGCAATCGCATGACGGGTTTATTAAACTATTGCCTGCACTGCCTGATGAATGGAGTGAGGGGGCATTTAAAGGCGTTTGTGCAAGAGGTGCTTTTGAACTGGATTTTGCCTGGAAAAATAAAACCATCACAAGGTTGAGCATTTTATCTAAAGCCGGGGAACTATGCCAGATTGAATGGAGGCCGGGATTAAAAATAAGCAGCAACGGAAAGAAAGTTATGTTTAAAAAGCTTTCAAACGGGCTTGCCGGATTTACAACTGTAAAAGGTGCAGTTTACCTGGTGCAATAATCAAAACTGTATTTTAAAACCTGATGGTATGAATCGTAAACTTTTGTTCCCTGTAATTTTTTTTACCACTATTTTTTTTACCGGCAGCCTTATTGGCCAGGGTAAAAAATTAACCCTGGAAGATATTTATACGAATGGCCTGTACCGGTCAAAAGGCGTTGGCCAGTTACGCTGGATGAAGGATAATAAAAGCTACTCCACCCTGGAATATAATGCCGCAGCCAAAGGAAACGATATTGTACGCTATGACGTGGCAGGCGGAACAAAATCAATTTTGGTAAATGCGAATCAACTGCTGCCCGCCATGGCTGCCAAACCCTTATCTATTGACGACTATATATGGTCGGATGATAACAGCAGGCTGCTGATATTTACCAATACACGTAAAGTATGGCGCTACAATACAAGGGGCGACTACTGGGTGTTGAACCTGGCCACCGGAAAATTACAACAACTGGGTAAAGGGTTAGAAGGAACGACGTTGATGTTTGCCAAATTTTCTCCTGATGGCGGAAGAGTAGCCTATGTGAGCAAACTGAATATTTATGTGGAAGATATTGCTTCGGGAAAAACAACACAATTGACAAAAGACGGCGGCGGCAATATCATCAACGGTACATTTGACTGGGTGTATGAAGAAGAATTGGATGCCCGGGATGGTTTTCGCTGGAGCCCTGATGGAAAAAATATTGCCTACTGGCAATCGGATACAAAAGGTGTTGGCACATTTTACATGATCAATAATACAGACTCCAATTATTCAGTGCCCATTCCCCTGCCCTATCCCAAAGTGGGCACCACCAATTCTGCAGTAAAAGTGGGTGTGATACCTGCAGCAGGGGGTAAAACAACATGGTTTGCTGTACCCGGCGATCCCCGCAATAATTACCTGGCCCGGATGGATTATGTTCCGGGGTCGGATGAGGTAATGATTCAGCAACTGAACCGTTTGCAGAATACAAATACAGTGTGGATGGGTAATACAAAAACAATGACGCTGAAAAATATCCTTACTGATAAGGATGAAGCATTTTTAGATGTACACGATAATATTGTGTGGCTGGATAATAACCAGTCTTTTACCTGGACCAGTGAGAAAGACGGCTGGCTTCATTTGTACAAGGTATCCCGGGATGGAAAACAAATGCAACCCATCACCAAAGGAAATTTTGATGTGGTGAATATCAACTGCATTGACCCTGCTGGCGGTTATGTGTATTATATCGCTTCGCCGGAAAATTTTACCCAGCGTTATCTCTACCGCAGCCGGCTGGATGGGAATGGTACAGCAGAAAGGGTTTCTCCTGCAGATATGACCGGTCAGCATTCTTACCAGGTTTCGGCCGATGCAACATATGCCATACACAGTTTTGAAAACGCAGCAACACCACGCCGCATATCGCTCATCAATCTTAATACCCATACAGAAATTAAACTGATGGAAGATAATGCTGCGCTCAAAAGCAAAATGAATGAGCTCGGCCTTCGCCCCAAAGATTTTTTGAAAGTGGATATTGGGGATGTGGTGCTGGATGCCTGGATGATAAAGCCAAAAGATTTTGATCCGCAGAAAAAATACCCGGTTCTCTTTCATGTGTATGGCGAACCGGCCGGTTCCACTGTTCAGGACAACTGGGGTACGGGCGATAATTTCTGGCACCAATACCTTGCCAATGAACTGGGCTGTATTGTGATGAGCGTTGATAACCGTGGTACAAAAGTGCCAAGGGGCCGTGATTTCAGAAAATGTATTTACCGGCAGATAGGATTGCTGGCAGCTGATGACCAGGCTGCTGCTGCAAAAAAAATAATGAGCATGTATCCTTTCATTGATGCCGGCCGTACCGGTATCTGGGGCTGGAGTGGTGGCGGGCAAATGTCGCTCCATTGCATCTTCCGGCATGGCGGTATATTTAAATCAGCCATTGCGGTTGCCTTTGTTTCCAACCAGGCACTGTATGATAATATTTACCAGGAAAGGTACATGGGCCTGCCGGATGGCAATAAAGACGGGTACAGGGAGGGCTCTCCGCTTACCCATGCAAAAAACTTAACCGGCAACCTGCTTATTATGCATGGCACCGGCGACGACAATGTGCATTACCAGAATTTTGAAATGCTGGTGAATGAATTGATAAAGCACAACAAACAGTTCAGCATGATGTCTTATCCCATGCGGGACCACAGCATCAGCCAGGGTGTAAACACAACCCTGCATCTGAGAAAAACGATGGAGCAATTTTGGAAAAAAAATTTGTAACTTAACAGTTGTAAAAAAAGCAAAAACCGCTTATATATACCAGGTGGCCTGCAATTTTGTTGATGGCGGCATGATGCATTTCAACTGGTGCAGGGCATTTTGCCGGATTATCATTTTTAAAATTTAGTATAAAATGAGTACTTACCCAAGCATATTCAACGATGTAATTGGCCCGGTGATGCGTGGCCCGTCCAGTTCGCATTGCGCTGCATCGCTGCGTATTGCTCGTATGTGCCGCGACCTGATGGATGAAAACATCAAAGACATCCTGATTGAATTTGACCCCAACGGTTCATTGGCCACTACACACAAAAGCCAGGGGTCTGATATGGGTTTGTTTGGCGGCTTTCTCGGGTGGGAAGCGCATGATGAACGCCTGCCGGAATCAGATAAACATATTGCAACAGCCGGAATCAATATTACCATCAGCATTACCGACATCGGCAACAGCCATCCCAACCTGTATAAAATAACGTTATCCAACAGTAAAGAAACAAGAACGCTCACTGCTATTTCCACCGGCGGCGGTATGATAGATGTAACCTCTGTTGACAACATTCCTGTTTCGATGGCCGGAGATTATTTTGAAACACTTATTTATTGTGATAAGCCGGACAGTATTGTACCATTCCTGCAGGCTTCGGTTATATATGATAATATAGCCATTCACAAAGGCGCTGTTTGCTTCATACAAATCAAATCGCAGTGTTTTTTAGATGCCGTGATGTATAAAGAGCTGCTGGAAATGGAAGGAGTGCTGTTTATCAAACAACTTCACCCGGTATTGCCGGTAATGGCCAGGAAAAATATGCAGGTTCCCTTTATTACCTGCCATGAAATGCTGGAGTATAACAACAATAAAAACAAAGCCCTGTGGGAGCTGGCGGTTGACTATGAAGCGGCCCGGGGAAATATTGCTGCTGAAGAAGTATTGGAAAAGATGCGCAATATCATTCACATCATGGGCAATGCCATTGAGCTGGGGCTTAAAGGAACTCACTATCACGACCGTATTTTAGGATCACAGTCGCCGCAGTTCAAAGAAAAAATGGATGCCGGTAAATTAGTAGGCGGTGATGTCAATAACCGCATCATCCTTTATGTAAGCGCCATGATGGAAGTAAAAAGTTCGATGGGGGTGATTGTAGCTGCGCCAACAGCCGGAAGCTGCGGTGCATTGCCCGGCGCTTTATTCGGCACAGCCCATTCCATGGAATTAAGTGAAGATGTACTGGTAAAAGCAATGCTTTCGGCAGGATTAATCGGCGTATTTATTGCAGCACATGCCACATTTGCCGCAGAAGTGGGTGGTTGTATGGCCGAAACAGGCTCGGGTGGCGGAATGGCGGCCGCAGCGATTACAGAAATGAAAGGCGGTACCTTAGAGCAGTCCATTACAGCAGCTTCCCTTGCCCTGCAAAATTCATTGGGCATTATCTGTGACCCCATCGGCAACCGGGTGGAAGCTCCCTGCCTTGGAAGAAATGTGATGGCGGCTACCAATGCCGTGTCATGTGCCAATATGGCCCTGGCCGGTTATGAAAAACTGATACCGCTGGATGAAGTGATACAAACCATGAAAGCTGTGGGGGATCAGATACACCATACCCTGCGCTGCACCAACCTTGGCGGACTCTCCATTACCCATGCTGCTAAAAAAATTGAAGCCATGCTGGAAGAACAGCCGCAGCATTTTTTTAAGAACTGTTAGTATCCGCAGCACTCCCTTTAATTTTTATTGAACAGGAAATTAATCCTGCTTATGCCAGGCGGTAAAAATTAAACATCTGAATGGTTTTACCCGCAGCAAAAGGTTTACTGCGGAAACTGAGTACTTGGCACCTTAATAATGCCGGTTACCTGGCGGATGTTTTTTTCCTTAAAGTCCTGGCTGCTCTCCATGCCCACACCGTTGATGATATGTGTACGGGTGCGGATGCGAACGGGTTTATCGGTATAAAATTCACGACCCGGGCGGTTCCTGTCCCAATACAGTTCATCGCAATAAAGGGTATCGCCGGCATTATTCATCATCTTTACACTATCCCGTAAATACACCCGGCTCTGGGTTTCGGTATATTTTGCATACAGCGCATCCAGCTTACTGTCTATTTCAGCGCTATCGTTGTAAAAATCTACATGAACTGTTTTTGTAAACTCCACATAAGGCAATGTATCCTGCACCCTGTACATCAGCGGAGCCCGCAATACTGCTTTTGCCCTGCCACCCATGGTATAATTGATAATCACATTTTTTGCTTCTTCCACCGCTGTTTTTTTTGTGCTTAAGTCATTTACAACTGCGGGATCGTTTTCGCAGGAAGAAAATACAAAGCCTAATACAACTATTGCGGCTGTGATGATTGAAGGAGAACGGTATGGCACAAAACCGGGTAACATGTACAGTACAAAGCTGAAATAATTACTAAATGAAGTATCGCTATTAATCGTATTTACGTTTCTGAAACCAGGCCGCATTCATGGTAATACCTACACTGAAGCGTGCAATATTTTCACGTAGTCCTGTTTTGGCTGTTCCCCTGCTGCCAAGTTCCACTGCGGTATTTAATGTTACATAATCGCCTGAATAACTGATGCGGCGAAGTGATGTGAGCGGAAAACCAGCGCCAAAAGTGGCTGCGTAAGCTGGCAGTTTGCTGCTGCCTGCGGTAATATAATCAGGCCCAAAGAAAAAACCAGCCCTGTACTTTACAAAACTGAAATACTTTTTAGCAAGTGTGTTTTCTTTTGCCGGCAGGTATTGTGCACCTGCACGTATGGTATAATTGTTACGTACAAAATCCGATTGGTTATAAAACCGGTAGGATGCCCAGTTGCTAAACTCAACATCGGCACCAAACAGCCAATGGCTATTCTGGTATACGAATCCCATTCCAAAACTGGCAGGCAGCACCACTTTTCCACGTACTTCATTTTCCTGGTACACACTGTCTATCCTGAAATTATTGTTAGAATTGGCATCGTATACATAAGTTTCCCTTACAACATCCCGCTTTGCATTGAGTTTTTGCTGCATATTGCCATAAATGCCAAGCCTCAGTACAGCTTTATTCTTCATTTTTATTTCGTACTGCATCCCTGCATTTAATAAAAGGCCGCCAAAGCTGGTATTATTGGCAGAATTTGATTTGTAGTATTCCACCGTATCGTTGATAAATATTTTTCTGGTGCTGTAATCTTTACTGCCAAACATAGCACCAATATTAAATCCTATACTGAAGTTTTTTATGCGCAATCCGGCACCTGTATATGCCTGACTGATGCCACCGGTACCTTCAAAAAGGCTGACAAGGCTGTCGCTGCCTCCAGTGCCAATGGGTGGTACAGGGAAAAAGATGCGTTCGTTTTTCTGTATTTTATAGTTTACCCTCGACATGGGTTTAAGGCCAAAAACAAGCCCCATAAACATATCTTTTTTAGCCATTTTTTTACTCCCGATGGGTACACCCAGTTGCAGGTAGGAGAAAAGAGCGTTGGTATTGGTGAATTTTTTTGCCGGGCTGGTACTCTTTAGTGTACGCACATCGGCCTCAGTTCCCAAATCGAAAATGGTACGGCCAAAATTGGCATAGGAAGCCGGGTTTGAAAAATTGATGGTTTGAAAGTCGGAATATCCGGCTGCCACCCCTCCCATTCCACGGTTTAATATATTTTGTGCAGGTGTAAGATCGCCCACTCCATAACGGGAGTAAGGAGAATTTTCCTGGGCATTAACAGAAACAGTAATAAGTACGGCGGCAAGGCACATCCATCTCATTTTATCAGCAGTTATTAACTTCACTAAGCGCATACAGTCCTTTAAATAAAAAATTATAGTCGGCAAATATCCTGCTTTTAAGCTTACGGGCAAAATAAGCTGTGTCTCCACCGGTTAAAACCACGTTAAAGTTGCTGTATTTGGCTCTGTAAGCCTCCACAAAACCATCTATTTCATAGGTAATGCCTGCAATAACACCGCTTTGCAGGTTTGTTTTGGTATCATACCCAACCAATGGAAAATTCCAGTCGGCCTGCACCAAAGGCAGTTTTGCGGTAAAGGTTTGCATGGCTTTAAAGCGCATTTCCATCCCTGGCGAAATGGCTCCACCCAGGAATTGGTGGTTTTGGCTGATAAAATTATAGGTAATGCAGGAACCAAGGCCGATTACCAGGTTGTGCATACCGGGGTAAAAGTGTACTGCGGCAGCGGCCAGGGCCAGCCTGTCGGCCCCGATTGTTTCGGGCTTGCCTACCGGTGAGGTAAAATTTGCCTTTGTGAGGTGCGATAAGCGATGGAAAGCTGTGGCATTGCTCAGAACCTCATCCACGGCGGGGTTATGCTCAATTACTGAGGAAAGTATCGTTTTTTGCGGTTGGAACCGCTCCAGCAGCAGCCTTACTGTTTCCGGGCTGTCGTTTTCCAATGTAACAATTTCCTGAAGATTATTATCATTAAACACTGCGCATTTAAGCCGGGTATTACCAAAATCAAAACAAAGGGTGGTCATATTATATTTTTTTAAAAATCAAATCCCCCCAGGTGCTTAAAGTGCCCGTTGAGTTTTACCTTTTCTTTCAGGGTTTCCATTTCGGCCATTACCGGCAGTATTTTGGTAAGGTGCCGCTTCAGGTATTCCAGCCGCTGCAGCTCCTGCTGCAAACCAATAAACTCAAGCTCTTCCTGCAGCGAAAGACCGGCGTGATGCGCTACATCATAGCTGCAAAGTTCTTCATCAGGTTTTTTAAAATCCTTGCTTATATTCAATGCACGGTGCAGCTCCCTCACACCATTAAGCACTTTTTGCAATAATAAAGAACTGGTTGCAGTAATATTTTCGGGATAAGTTACAATAGCACCGCTGTACAACTTTTCTGGTATTTCCCTTATTATTTCCAGCAGGTTAAACACTTTTACACCTTTTGTTTTTACATCCATTTTGCCATCCTCATATATGCTGGTGATTTCTGTTACTTCCACCAATGTACCGGTTTCGGCCATTTTGTTATCAATCACCACTGGTATTCCAAAGGCTTTTTTTTCCGCAGAGCATTCGGTAATAAGCTGCTTGTAACGTGGCTCAAATATATGCAGGTTTAATTGCTCCCCGGGGAACACTACAATACCAAGTGGAAAAATGGGAATAAAATTCGTCATTTTTAAGTTCAAAGTTTAATAGTTCAAAGTTGGCACTTCAAACTGCAAATTACGAATGAAGAATGTTGAATGACGAATCTGGAAGACCGGACAGCACCTCAGCTCTGAAACACCTTCCATTCTTAATTTTTAATTCTTAATTGATTTTAATTCCTCGTCCCACATTTCTTTCAAATAAGCATACTTCAAAAAGGTATACCATGCAGTTGTTTTAGCTGTAAGGTATCCTTCCCACCCATCTAAAAAACCCAGGCGTAATATATAATTCTGCGTAAAACTGAATAAAGGCGACAACCTCAATTTTACAAAGTTGCTTTTTTTTTCCTGCTCAAAATATTTAACCGCATTCATCCGGGCATAACGCACTGTTTTTTCCATATAATCCTGCAGGCTGTGTACCGTATAATGGAGTACATTGCCAGGTAATACTATCACTTTTGCCTTTAGGGGCAACTGCAACTGTTCATGAACCGCTGCTGCATCCCACTGCACTGTTTTGCGGTTGAAGAGCCGTATATGCCTGTCGCTGCCCCACTCGCCATGCTTTACCCATTTACCGCAAAAGAAGTTTTTAAAATTAAGATTGTATACATTGTTTTCGTCGGCGGTGCTCATGTTCTTTACAGCCTGTTTCAGTTGCTCATCAATAGCTTCATCAGCATCAAGGCTCAGTATCCAATCATATTTTGCTGCTTTAATACCAATGTTTTTTGTAGGGCCATAGCCCTGCCATGCTGCCTTAATTACCACAGCACCCATTTGCCTGCATATTGCTTCTGTATTATCGGTACTGCCATTGTCCACCACCACAATATCATCCGTAAGCCCCCGCAGGCTAAGGAGCGTTTGCCCGATTATGTGCGCTTCGTTTTTTGCTATGATTACAACTGATACCATCAGGCTGCAAAGAAAGTTATTTTTTATGAGCCTTTGGGCTATTCCAATCACATTACGGGTACAAAATATTTATTTGGAATTTGGGCGTAACAAATTCAATTTTGCTTCATGTGGCAGCAGCAACTCAGCGATATTCAATCTGGCAATGTAAAAGTGCTGGCCCGTGGCATTTCTCTTATCGAAAATGAAGTACCCGGGTATATGGATCTGCTCACCAACCTTGCCCCATCGCATACACCTGTAATAGGCATTACAGGGCCGCCCGGGGCCGGTAAAAGCACACTGGTGGATGCACTTACGGGAGTGCTGGTGGCTGCGGGTAAAAAAATCGGGGTGCTGTGCATTGACCCTTCTTCTCCTTTTAACCTGGGGGCATTACTTGGCGACCGTATACGCATGAGCGAATGGTACAACAACAGCCAGGTATTTATCCGCTCACTGGCTACAAGGGGCAGCCTGGGCGGGTTGCACCCGAAAATTATTGAAATAACCGAATTGATGAAGGCGGCGCCTTTTGATTATATTATTATAGAAACAGTAGGCGTGGGCCAGAGCGAAATTGAAATAGCCGGCCTTGCTGACGCCACAGTGGTAGTGGTGGTGCCGGAAGCGGGTGATGAAATACAGACTATGAAGGCCGGACTGATGGAAATAGCGGATATATTTGTGGTGAACAAAAGCGACAGGCCCGATGCAGATTTGTTTGTAAAAAACCTGCGGCTGATGATGGCCCCGGCTTTTACTACTCATTACGATGAGGTGAAAGTGATTAAAACTGTGGCGGCGCAAAAACTGGGCATTGATGAACTGTGGCAGGAGATAAAGCATTACCTGAAAAAACATCATTCCGGTGATAAAAGATGCTGGCTGCTGGCAGAAAAGGCATATTACCTGATACAACAGCACCGTATGAGGGATATTGACAAGGCCTTGCTTAAACAAAACATTGAAGCAGCGGGTAAAAACTTTAACCTTTACCGCTTTGTAAAACAATATATAAATTAACAATAATTATGAGTGAATTTCCAAAATGTGCCCTTGCATCGCCACAAATGGTAAAAGTAGAGCCGGGTAAAATTTATGCCTGGTGCACCTGCGGCCTTAGCGAAAAGCAGCCTTTTTGCGATGGCAAACACAAAACCATACCTGCAGAAGAAGGAGAGTTTAAAAGCCTGAAGGTAGAATTTACAGAAGAAAAAGAAGTGTGGCTGTGCCAGTGCAAGCAAACAAAAAATCCTCCTTATTGTGATGGGTCGCACAACAGTATTGCTGCCGGTAAAACAGGGGATGAGGGAGTAATGTAATAACCAAGCTCACTTGCGGCAGTAACTTTTTACAACATACTGCTGTAATTGCTAAAGTTATTTTTGTATGCTTTGATGAGGAGAATTACAATTTGTACATGTATGCATTGGACAGCAGGTAACAATCATGCAAAGTCAGTTGCTCATTTTCACATCAGCCAATACCGGAAAATGATCGCTCATTTTTTTGGCGATGCGGTTGTACTGCAATACTTCCATTTTTTTGCTGGTAAAAATATTATCGATCCGCAGTGTGGGTGAAATACCGCTGTAAGTGCGGCCCAGGCCACTGCCCTTTTGCTCAAAAGCATTGTTGAGGCCGCTGCCAATGATACTGTATGCGTAAGAATTGGGCAGGTCATTAAAGTCTCCGCACACAATCACCGGGTACGGACTTTTGTTTATTTCATCACGGATACGCTCTGCCTGCAGCCCCCGCTTTACAAATCCTTTCTTTAGTTTGCTGATGATGCTTTTGGATTCCTTCACTGCTTCGGCATCTTTTATGGACGGATTATCAATGTATTTAAGATTATTGTTACTGAACTTAAGCGACTGAAGATGTATGTTGAACACCCTGATGGTATCATTTTCTTTTACAACATCTGCATATTGAAAAATGGAATTGTAATCGTTGGGCGGAAAGCTGATGGTTTGTTTGTTGATGATGGGGTATTTAGAAAAAAGGATAATGCCAAAATGATGATTGGCATCAAAATCCAGTTTCGGGTTCCATGAGTAATGATAGTTTTCAAAACCTGTTTGCTGCAATATGTCAGGAATGTAATTAATTGCTTTGGCAATACTGTCGGCCCCCACCATTTCCTGAAAGCAGGCAATATCGGGCTGGTACTCTTTTATCAATTCCAGCATTTTCTGCTTTGTTTCAGGATGTGTTTTGTATTCGAGTATATCAAAATGCTCCACATTCCAGCTCATAATACGCATGGCACCAGCATTTTTTTGCAGGGTAAAATCGGCCGAAACACGAAAAGGAAATATATGATGAAGCGGCACCCAGGCCAATAGTACACTAACAATGGAAATGACTGCCCAGCGGGGTTTTGCAAAAAGCCAGAAGATAATAAAGGCCAGTAGTGCTAACAGCAGGTAAAAAGCTCCAAGGTTAAAAAAACCAATAAACCACCACGATGCCGGGTTAAACCACTGTACATAGCAGCCCAGCAAAAAAATTACCGCCACAATGATATTGGTGACGATGAAAAATTTCTTGGTAAACCTCCGGAAGAAGCTTTTGGACATTAATAGTTAAGGCTTAAATAGTTAAAATAGCTTTTATTAATACAAATTACTGATACACCGCATCATACTGTTACATACATACCCTGTTAACGCAAAACAACTGCTGTAATTGTTGTACTGAATTTTTACTGTTGATAAAAATAGCGCTTATAAAGTTATGAAAAACCTAAATATGACCAACGGCTCTACAAATCTTCTTCGGCAGCTTTTTTAAGTATTTTTTTCTCTTCATCGGTTAAAAAATGGTATCCTTTCTGGCTTATCTTATCTAATATTTCATCTACCCGCTGCTGGGTGATATTGGTTGATTTGGTATAAGGCTTACGGCTACCGGTATTGTAAAAAACTTTTTCTTTATCAGGCATATCAGCCTGTTTTTTATTTGGATTGAAAACATTGGTAATCCAGTCATAAAAATTATTCATCCACACACTGCCATCTTTGCCCTTGCGCAGCAGCAATACAAACAAATAGCCCGCCAATGCACCACCCAGTATAGCAGCGCTTCTGCCTGCGGCAAAACCTGCCACCCCTGCAAGGGCTATCAGCAGGTAAAGAGCCGTTAATATCCAGATGGGGATACCATTGCCAATATTTCTGAAAAAACGGTAGTTGGGTGTAAGCACCGTTGCAGCCACCGCTACAGCAGTTACTGAGGCATTGGCTCCCAGCAAAAATGAACCGGCCTGCATAGGTTTTAAATAAGGAAAAACAAGGTATGCAATTATAAAAAAAACAGCCCCGGTAATACCACCATAAATAAAAATGGGTATCAGCTTGCGGTTGCCGGTAATGCCCTGCAGAATATAGCCAAAGGCCCATAACCACAACATATTGCTGATAAGATTAAACACAGAAACATCGCTGAACATGAAAGTAAGCAGCGTCCAGGGTTTTTCGCTCAACCGGATAAGCCCGGCAGGCAATTGAAAAAAGGGAAGTGCTTTTTCCGCAAATGTTGCATTGGAACTCCCTGAAAAATTGTACACTACCTGCACAAAAAGTATCACCAGAAAGGCCATTACATTAATAGCTATCAGCCACACAAGGGCATTGTCGCCCTGCCCCAGCAGCAGCCTGTTGATGCCACTCCGCCTTTCGCCCCTGTATTCCTGGTACCTGTCCACCTCTCCCATACAATAATTTTATAAATACAAATTTACTACAAACCGGTGCAAAAATTGTTGCCCGTTAATAGAACGTTTTTTTGTTGGTTTTGTTCCATATTAGCACAAGGATAAAGCCCATCAGCAGGCCAGCCAAATGGGCAAAGTGCGCTATCCCCGTTTTGGCCGGGCCAAATTGCCCGAACAAATCAATAGCTACCATGATGGCTACCATGTATTTGGCCTTGATAGGTACCGGTATAAACATCAGCATAAGTTCTGCATTAGGAAACAGGTAGGCATAAGCAGCAAAAAGCCCCATTACAGCACCCGATGCACCAAGAGAAACCCCGGTTTTTACCAGTAACATCTGCGCTATACCAGCTGCAAGGCCACTGGCAAAATAAAATATAAAAAATCGTTTAGGACCCCATACTTTTTCGAGTATGCTGCCAAACATGTACAGGTTAAACATATTAAAAAGTATATGCCCAAAACCACTTCTGTCGTGCGCAAACATATGGCTCACCAACTGGTAAGGTTTAAAGTTCTCATCTGCAAACGGAAAGAGTACCATATAGCGGGTAACAACAAAACCATTTTCAACGTTATCATACAGGAACTGCGCCAAAAACACCAGTACATTTATAATAATGAGGTTGAGTACTACCGGCGTTGAGCGGCCAAAGGAATTACCAGAACTGTTGTATGCCATTGTATAAAGTTATTTCAATTTGAGTAAAACCACACATTCAATGTGATGGGTGTGCGGAAACATATCCACGGGTTGTATCCTTTCCACACTGTATTTTTCTGCCAGCAATCCGATATCTCTTGCCTGTGTAGCCACATTGCAGCTTACATATACAATTACCGGTGCGGCAATATCCAGCAGTTTATTTACTAATTTATCATGCATGCCCACCCTTGGCGGGTCGGTAATTACCACATCTGGTCTTCCATGTTCTGCAAAAAAATCATCGGTACATATATCAATTACATCGCCTGCAAAAAAATGAGCATGGCTGATATTGTTCAGTGCTGCATTTTCCCTGGCATCTTCCACAGCTTCGGCAATCACCTCCACCCCAATAACTTTTTTTGCCAGGCTACTTACAAAAATACCGATGCTGCCCGTGCCGCAGTACAAATCATATACTACTTCAGTACCGGTAAGCCCCGCAAAATCACGGGTAATGCTGTAGAGTTTTTCGCCCTGCTTAGTATTGGTTTGAAAAAATGATTTGGGGCTTATCTTAAAAGAAAGATGCTCTAATTTTTCCACGGCATACCCCTTACCATAAAATACCTGTGGCTGCAGGTCGTTGATGCTGTCGTTCCATTTGGTATTAATGGTGTACAGCAAAGTGGTAATTTCCGGAAACTGCTGCTGCATGGCCGTAAGCAGTGCATTTATTTTTTCCTTGTCATCTTCTCCCACAATCACATTCACCATCACTTCGCCCGTGGTGCAAATGCGTAGCTGCATATTGCGCATAAAACCTGTATGCTGCCGGATATCGTTAAAGGCAAGCTGGTGCTTTATGGCATAAGCTTTGGCCCATAGCCTGATGGCATTGGTGGGTTCGGCCTGCAGGTGGCAGGCTTCAATATCCACTATTTTATCAAAAACACCTTTTGCATGAAAGCCCGCCGCCCCGGCAAAGTCTTCGGGTGTTTCAATGGGCTTGCCTTCTGCGGCCCTCAGCTCTTCCCTTGGAATAAAGCGTTTGTTGCCAAAAGTGTATTCGATTTTGTTGCGGTAATGTGTATGGTTTTCTGCCCCGGCAATAGGCAATATATCGGGCAGCGGCACTTTAGCAATACGGCTTAGCTGGTCGGTTACCTGCTGCTGCTTATACACCAATTGCTGCTGGTAAGGCAGCATCTGCCATTGGCAGCCACCACAGGTGCCAAAATGTTTGCAAAATGGTGTTACCCGCTGTGGTGAATAAACCTGGTATGCTATCACCACGCCCTGGGCCCAGTCTTTTTTATTTTTCACCAGCAATACATCCACCACATCACCGGGTATGGCATTTTCGATAAATATCACCTTGCCTTCCTGTTTTGCTATCGATTTACCTTCTGCTGCATAATTTTCAACCAGTATACCCTGCAGTATCACATTTTTATTCCTTTTGCCCATAAGCTGCAAAAATAGCGATAGAAAATTGCAGATATTTAAGAAAATAATACTCCATTACTCTACCAGTGACAGTTTTGCTGTAAATTCATACATAAAAAAGGGTATGACCTCACTTGTAATAGATAAAAAAAAATATGTGCTGCTTCCCCAAAAGGAGTATGAAGCATTACAGAAAACTGCTGCGCTGAAATCAAAGGCAGAAAAAACTTTTTCGGTTGAAGAGGCCCGTGCATACAGTAAAGCAAAGATTAGAAAATGGGCCACCGGAAAATAATCATCAAACAAAATGTTGCTGACAGTATTGGTTCAATTGCATGGGGGGAATAAATGTATCCCATACAAAAAGAAATACACCATTGTTTTTCTGGAGACTGGCCGGGAGTTGATTATCTGTGAGTTTATCCCTTCCCGGCTTATTTACTGGTAACCAGTCAGTGAAAAACTCCCCCGAAGACCATTTTTCCCGTCATCCTATGTACCACACAGGTTTCATAGTTTTTAAATACATTTGCAATCCATTTATGATGTTGCAAAAAACTATATTATCAGCCGTGGGGGTGTTGCTGGCAGCCGCATCCCTTTCGCAGGGCTTCCGTGTTACCCTGCAATCCACCCAGTACAAAACCGGCACTGTGTACCTTACTTACAAGCAAAACCCCAACAGCTTTATTGTGCAGGATTCTGCGGCTTTCAGCAATAAGGGTACTGCTATTTTTAGCGGCAAACAGCGTTTACCGGGGGGCATTTACATTATTGTGCTGCCGGGCAAAAGGCTGAGTTTTGATTTTTTTGTTGATAAGGGCCAGCAAATTGCTATAAAAGTGGATACCACTGATTTTTTAAACAAGACAATCATTACCGGCTCACCAGAAAATGTATTGTATGTGCAGTACCAAAAATATGTGGCCGTAAAAGGAAAACAACTGCAGGATGCAAGGGCTGCTTATATGCGATCGGCCAATGCCAGGGACTCTGCCGCCAATGAAGCAACTTACAACCGGCTGAATAAGGAACTGAATACCTACAGGGCAGACATCATCAAAAACAAGCCCAAAAGCATGCTGGCCACCTTATTTATGGCCATGCAGGATCCGGAAGTGCCTGTTAAAAAGCCCATTACACAACAGGACTCCCTGGTGAATTACAATTATTACAAAGCACATTACTGGGATGGCATTACGTTTATGGACGAAAGGGTGATTCGCACACCCTTCTTTCTGCCAAAACTGGAACGCTATTACCGGGAAGTACTGGTACAGGCAGCAGATACCATTATTAAAGATGTGGATTATAAGTTGTTGCTTGCCCGCAGCAGTCCGGAAATGTATAAGTTTCTGCTCAACTGGCTTACAGATGAATACATTAACCCGAAATACATGGGGCAGGATGCTGTTTTTGTACATCTTTTTGAGCAATACCATGCCAAAGGGCTTACCAACTGGCTGAATGAAAAGCAGATGCAGACCATCAGCAGGCGGGCATATATGCTGATGGCCAACCTGATTGGCGAAAAAGCAGCCAACCTGGAAATGATTGACAGCACGGGTAAACCCACCGCATTGTATGATGTAAATGCTGAGTATACGGTAGTGTGTTTTTGGGACCCCACTTGCGGCCATTGCAAGGAAGAAGTGCCAAAAATCGACTCGGTTTATAAAGCAAGCTGGCAGCAGCACAATGTAAAAATATATGCCATGCTTACAGAAGATGTAAAAAATGAATGGGTAAAATATACCAGGGAAAATAATTTGAACAATTGGGTACATGTTTACCAAACCAAGGCAATGGAGCAGGCGGATAATGCCGCACAAAAACCAGGCTTCAGGCAGTTATACGATGTTACGGTAACACCAAAACTGTACCTGCTGGATAAAGACAAAAGGATTATTGCCAAAAACCTGGGCTGGCAGCAACTGAACGACCTGTTGCAGGTAAAATGGAAGAAATAAAAAATGATAATAGAATACATTGCACCATACATGGCGTGATGGCTTATGGCAAACTGAGAAAATAGAAATACAGAAATGAAAAAAATTTATTGTTTACTGATTGCTGCGGCAATGGCACCAGCTTTATCTGCTCAACCAATTTTCAACTATGGCAATACGCCGGTTGGTAAAGATGAGTTTATGAGGGCTTATAATAAAAACAAAAGCCCCGAAGCTGATAAGGAAGGTGCATTGAGGGAATACCTTAACCTGTATATTAATTTTAAGCTGAAGGTAAAAGCTGCCCTTACACAGCGCTTAGATACGCTGGAAAGTTTAAAGGCTGATGTATCTAACTTTCGCAACCAGGTACAGGAAACGTACATGAACGATACAAAAGGTGTTTCCGTATTGGTGGATGAAGCATTTGACCGCAGCCAGGAAGACCTGCATGTGCTGCACTTTTACGTAAGTGTGGATGAGAAGATGAACAGGGATGATACCACCCGTGCCCGCAAGGCCATTGAAGAAGTGTATGATGAATTGAAAAAAGGCACCACTGATTACGATGAAATGCTGGAGGAGATTTCTGGTAAATATTTCCCGGCCAAAGGCAGCGACCTGGGTTTTGTTACAGCTTTTTTACTGCCTTATAAATATGAAAATATTGTGTACAGCTTAAAGCCCGGTAGTTTCAGCAGGCCATACCGCTCCAAATCGGGCTGGCATGTTTTTAAAGTTACCGAAGAAAGAAAAAGTGCAGGTAAGTGGAAGATAGCCCAGATATTGCTGGCATTTCCGCCAGAAGGTGCAGGCTTTAAGCTGGAAGAACTGAAAGCAAAAGCAGATTCATTTTATACCCTGCTTAAAAAAGGAGCAAACTTTGGTGAAATGGCCAAAGAATACAGCCAGGATAATAAAACCAAATCTAACCGTCCGGAGTTTTAACACGCAGGCGATCGGCGACTCACAGATAACATTCGGCACGATATATTCGCACCGCCTATTTCGGCGCGTATATATTCCTATTCTGTTATTGCCGCTTACGAAGCACTCATACCGGGTTTCCCCGACTATCAAAGCTTGGCAGGTCAACTCAATGGCTTAAACCCCGGCCCACAACCGGAATCAGGCAAAAACTATTGTTTCCCATTGGCTTCTGCCACGGCCCTACTCACCGTCGGCAAGCAATTGGTGTTTTCCGAAGGAGACGTTCAGGAATTAAAAGAAACCTTTTTCAAAGATTTTGAAGCCATGAATATGCCGCCAGAGGTATATAAACGATCTATGGAATACGGGGAGGCAGTAGCCAAACATATTTTGGCTTGGTCAAAAAGTCCACGAGCTG
>JANMDL010000643.1:0-1792 GCA_031376295.1 Chitinophagales bacterium | reverse complement strand
GTGAAGCGCATCCTCAAGAAATACGGCTACCCACCCGATCTGGCGGATGAGGCAGTTCAAACCGTGCTTGCGCAGGCAGAAATATTGTTGCGCGAAGTCGCCTAGGGCCGCCCGTGACTACCAAGAACCTCTTATTCGGTGCCTGTGGTAGGGCAGATGGTAGGGCACAAATCCCATACTTAAGATAGAATCGATATATTTCAATGAATCGTTAGAAAATTATGGCGGAGAGGGAGTCTGCTAGAGCTTTGACATCTGAATAACGTTTGCCCCATTGCCAAAGTTGTTGCGCAGTCGGTCCAAATAATCCGCCCACCATTGCGCCATTTTCTTGCGTTCGGCCATTGCATCGCCACGGGCATAGGCGCGGCGCACGGCGTCTTTGTCTTGATGGGCAAGCGAGCGTTCAATTGCATCGGATGAAAACATGTTTTCGGCATTCAGCAGGGTAGACGCTGTTGCGCGGAATCCGTGCGAGCTGTGTTCATTGGCCGGAATGCCCATGCGCCTGAGAGCGGCATTCATCGTGTTCTCGCTCATGGGGTTGATGGGGCGGCCCGTTGCCGGAAACACATTGCCGTTGGGGCCTGTTACCTTGTGCAGCTCTTTGAGAATTGAGATGGCCTGTTTTGGAAGGGCCTTGGTGTGGGCTTGCCTAAGCTTCATCCGTTCGGCTGGAATTTCCCAAATGCCTTTGGCAAGGTCAAATTCATCCCATTTGGCTTGGCGCAATTCGCCCGGCCTTGAATAGAGCAGGGCCAAGAGTTGCAGGGCGCTTCCGGTGACGACGTTGCGCGTGGCGTAGTCGTCAATCAAGCGGAGCATTTCGCCCAAGCGTTCGGGTTTCAGGATTGCGGCAAAATGTTTGGGCTTATGCGTTGCCACAGTGCCGCGAGTTGCGTGCACGGGGTCTTTGTCAGTCAGTCCATTCTGCATGGCATAGCGGAACACTTCACCGATTACAGTGCGCATGCGCCGCGCCGTTTCAAAATTTTTGGCCTCTTCTTCCTTCACCAAGCACTTCACAATATCCTGCGTGGTGATGGACGTGATGGGCCTTGAGCCAAGACTGCTTTCCACCTTGCGCAATATCCATTCCATCTTTGTGATAGTGACTTCGGCCTTTCCAGCTTTCCGCTTTTTGGCAACTAGCCTGGCCGCAATACTAGCAAACACCGTTTCACTCTTGAGGCGTTCGGCAAGCTTGTTTTGCCGCTTGGCGTCCGACGGGTCATTGCCAGCCGCCAGTTGTTCGCGGGCTTTGATGGCCTTGTCCCTTGCAATGGCAACTGAAACTTCTGGATAAGTGCCAAGTGCCAAAAGCTTTCGCTTGCCGTGAAAACGGTACTCATACCGCCAATAGCGCCCGCCTTGAGGTGTCACCCAGAACTGCAAGCCCTTGCCGTCTGAGAGCTTCCTAAGCCCTTTGGCGGGCTTTGCCGTGCGCAATGCCACATCGGAGAGTTTTCCGGTCGTCCATGCCATGTGCTTGGTCCAAATTGGCGGTATCAGGGTTTCGACTATTCTGTGATACCGTCATTTATACCGCCATTTTTGACGGTTGTCCACAAACGACTGTGAACTGTAGCAACCTTGAAAGGATTGAATTACAATGCTTTTCGATGGCAATGTGGACGTTGGCGAATGCTGGGGAACTGGGAAATGGTGCCGCTTAGGTGACTCGAACACCTGACCCCCGCATTACGAATGCGGTGCTCTACCAACTGAGCTAAAGCGGCATGGTCAATGAACCAGCGTGGGATAGACGGTTTTGCCGCGCGTTTCAACTGTC